>WFSK01000240.1 GCA_015486095.1 Thermotogae bacterium | reverse complement strand
CTGCGGAATTCGTGCTCAATGCGAAACCGAAGCTGTACACGTTCAGTGAAGTCTTCCAGAGGTGAGGATATGAATTCCTATGAAATCATAAATTACATTGCGAGATCTCGAAAAAGAACCCCCGTAAAGGTATATTTGAAAGGGAATATTGAAAACTTGCCTTTCGAGGAATATTACGGTGATGCGAAAAGCGGAGTGTTGTTTTGTGAATTGGAGGAATTTCAAAGATTTTATGAAGAAAATAGGGATAGAATAGAAAGATATAGGATAGAAATGGACAGAAGGAATTCAGCAGTAGAATTGGCGGATCTGAGAAAGTACAATGCAAGAATAGAACCCGGAGCGATAATTAGAGATATGGTTGAAATAGGGGATAATTCTGTGATAATGATGGGAGCAGTGATAAATATAGGTGCGAGTATCGGGAAGAAGACTATGATCGATATGAACGTTGTGATCGGTGGTAGGGCTCAAATAGGAGATAACTGTCATATAGGAGCAGGTGCGGTTATAGCAGGGGTTATAGAACCGCCAAGTGCTAAACCTGTGGTGATCGAGGATAACGTGTTGATCGGTGCCAATGCCGTGGTCTTAGAAGGAGTAAAGGTGGGTAGGAATTCTGTAGTCGCTGCTGGTGCCGTAGTTACCAGAGATGTTGAACCGAACACTGTCGTAGCTGGAGTTCCTGCAAAGGTTGTGAAAAGGGTAGATGAAATTACGAGAGATAAGACGAAATTGGTAGATGAATTAAGGGATCTATAACGATATGAACGATATAGTCGTCCAGAAATACGGTGGATCTTCGCTTGCGAATTCAGAGAAGATCAAGAGGGTGGCTCAGAAAATAAGAGATAAAGTAAACGAAGGTTATAAGTTGATCGTGATAGTCTCTGCAATGGGTAAGACTACAGATCAATTGGTGGATCTGGCAAAGGAAGTCTCACCGAAGCCCCATCCACGAGAATTGGATATGCTTTTAACCACAGGCGAGCAGGTCTCTGCGGCTTTGTTATCTATGGCCTTAAACGATTTAAAGGTGAAGACAAAATCCTTAAATGCCTTCCAAGCTGGGATATTCACATCTTCTAATTTCAGTGAGGCAAGGATACAAAAGTTCAAGATAGAGAAGATAATGAAATTATTGAGAGATCATGACGTTTTAGTGATCACAGGCTTCCAAGGAGTTACGGAAGAAGGAGATTTAACGACTCTTGGTAGAGGAGGTTCTGATATATCAGCTGTTGCATTGGCAGCGGCTTTGGGTACCGATTGTGAGATATACAGTGATTTTCCAGGGATATTTACCTTCGATCCAAGACTGTATAGGAATGCAAAGAAGCTAAAGTACGTGACCTATGATGAAATGCTTGAAATGGCAAGTTTAGGGGCAAGGGTGCTTCATAGTAGAGCTGTAGAGATAGCAAAAAAATACAATGTGAAGGTCTACTGTGCTTCAACATTTTCAGATGAGGAGGGGACATATGTGGTTGCCGATAATATAGAACAATCTGTCGTCACTGGAATGAGTGTGATGGAGAATCAGACACGGGTTACCATAGCGAATTTACCCTTGGATTACTCTCTGGTTTACAAGATCTTCGATAAGGTGGCTCAAAAGGCCTTCAACGTGGATATGATCTCGATAATAAGTATAAACAACAGACTACACGTTTCTTTTACCATAATAGAGGGAGAAATGGAAAACTTCGATAGATATCTGAGAGAGGCATTGTCGAGTTTCGATGAGATCTCCGTAAACTACGAGCATGGATACGTAAAGCTCTCAGTTGTAGGGATTGGGATGAGAAATGAGAAGGGTGTGGCTTCAAGATTCTTCAAATCGTTGAGAGATATACCCATCAAAATGGTTACGACCTCAGAAATAAAGATATCGTGTTTAATCGAGAAAGAATATATGAAAAAAGCAATTGATACTTTAATAAAGGAGTTCAATCTATGATGTTGAAGATGTACGATCATTTTCATTTAAAACCCAAGAAGGCAAGAGGGGTTTATGTATATTCAGAAGATGGGCAAAGGTATCTGGATACCTTTGCCGGGATCGGGGTGCTAACCTTTGGACACTCCTATCCCGAACTTTTGAGAGTGATAAAGAATAAGATGGATAAGTATATGCACATATCGAATTACATTCTAGACGAAGATGCGGAATATGTGGCAAGGAGATTAGTCGAGTTCACTGGTAAAGATGGAAAGGTCTTTTTCACCAATTCTGGTACGGAATCGGCAGAGGCAGCCTTGAAGGCCGTGAAGAAGATCGCCACTAAAAGGAGGAAAAAGATCGTATACTTTAAGAACGGGTTTCATGGTAGAACGTTGGGAGCCCTTTCCATCAACGGCATCGAAAGGCTGAGAAAGCCCTTTGGGGAGCTGTTGCCTTCAACGGTAGAGCTCCCATTTAACGATATAAAGGAATTCAAAGATTACATGGATTCCCATGGCGAAGAGATACTGGCAGTCTTTTTCGAACCAATTCAGGGTGCAGGTGGGGTAATCCCTATGGATCAGGATTTTTCTGATGTCATAAAGGAGAGCCATGAGAGATACAAATTCATACTCGTGAGCGATGAAATTCAAGCGGGTTTGGGTAGAACAGGAAAGATATATTCCTATCAACACTATGGTTTAGACCCCGATATAATAATCGTTGCGAAGGCCCTTGGTGGCGGGTTACCGTTGGGAGCAACGATATTCTTAAAGGATACACAAAATATTCTTGAAAAGGGAGATCATGGTTCAACATTTGCACCGAACCCGGTATCCGCGGCGGGGGCAAGATTCGTGGTAGATCACATCGAAAGACTGCTACCATCTGTTCGAGAAAAGGGAAAGTATTTCGTTGAAGAAATAAAGAAGATGAACTCGAGTAAAGTAGTTGATATCCGGGGAAAGGGTCTGATGATAGGGATCGAACTCGATAAATCTTATGCAGATTTAAAACAGAAAGCATTCGAAAGGGGACTGTTGCTAAACGTGATCTCTAACTATAAGGTTATAAGGCTACTCCCAGCGTTGATCATAACCTATGAGGAAATAGATGAAATCGTTAGAGCTTTGGAAGAATTGATATGTTAGGTATCTCAATATAAGAAACACCATCTCTGAGATTTGAGATCGTGTTTGAAGAAGGGGAGCAGTACACACCTTTGCGCATCCTATATAATTACAATTCATATCTTTCTCACCGAGTTTCTTATTATCAATTCTGGCTTAAGCACTACCTTTTGAGGTCTTTCAGGAGTGGGTTCTTCGAAGTG
>WFSK01000239.1 GCA_015486095.1 Thermotogae bacterium | reverse complement strand
TGTTTCTCACCAATATGCTATCTTCTTCCAGCTTCGCAACCGTTCACAGCACTCGCACATCAAGACATGCTTCCCTACCTCATTTGCTATATGAGTCTCATAACAGCCTCTCAACAACGATAGTGGTTTACTGAAAAAGAAATAGTGGAGTCGAGCAACATGTTCACTTACACTAACGATGCACATCAAGATATACCTCCTACCTCATAGAATTTAGCGGTGTGCATCGCTGATGTGAACGTAAGCAGGGAGGCGAATCTTGGCGTGCGAGTGTTTAGCAGTTGTGAAGGCGAAGGGAGGTGTCACAACAGTCACTACAGATGCGATTCATACACTCGCAACAAAACCACCGGAGATGTTAAAATACTATCGTTAGGATTTTCACATTATAGTATATGGAGGTCGATGAGATATGTTGAAGAAGAATTACATACTTTCGCCCGGTCCAACACCTGTACCAGAAAGAGTACTTTTAGCTGGGGCACAACCCATCCTGCATCACAGAACACCCCAATTCGAGAAGATATTCGCAGAAGTATCGGAATCTATTAAATATCTCTTTCAAACGAAGAACGATGTCTTCATATTCGCTTCCAGTGGCACAGGAGCTATGGAGGCAACTGTTGCCAATCTACTCAGCAAGGAGGATACAGCAATAGTTGTGGTGGGGGGTAAATTCGGTGAGCGATGGGAAGAGATATGTAAAGCATTCGGAGTGAACGTTGTTAGGATAGCAGTGGAGTGGGGTGATGTTGTATCTCCTGTTCAGATCGAGGAAGCGATAAAACAACATCCTGAAGCAAAGGTCGTTTTGACCACGATAAGCGAAACCTCTACCGGGACAGTATCCGATCTCGAGGCGATAGCTGAGGTCGTTAAGGATACAGATAAAATATTGGTAACCGATGCCGTTAGTGGATTGTTGGCTACTCCTCTGAAGATGGATGAATGGAATGTGAACGTAGTAGTTGCGGCATCTCAAAAGGGTGTGATGTTACCGCCTGGTCTTGCCTTTGTAGCCATAGATGAAAAGGCATGGAGGTTAGTTGAGAGTTCGGATCTACCGAAATATTACTTTGATTTCAAAGCGTATAAGAAGAAGGCACCAAAACAAACTCCGTACACCACATCGGTTTCTATGATATTCCAGTTGAGAGAGGCAATAGAGATGATAAAGGAGGAAGGAATAGAAAACGTTTGGGAAAGACATAGGATACTCGCTGATGCTGTTAGGGCGGCCATAAAGGCGTTAGGACTCGAATTGTTGTCTAAATCTCCTGGGAACATAGCAACAGCGATAAAGGTTCCAGAAGGAATAGACGGTTTACAACTCGTGAAAGTCTTGCGTGACAAACATGGGGCAGTCATAGCAGGTGGACAGGGTAAGTTGGTGGGGAAGATCATTAGGATAGCACACTTAGGATATATGGATAAATTCGATATGATAACTGCTATCTCCTCTCTTGAGATGTCATTAAAGGAATTGGGATATCCGATCGAATTGGGTAAGGGTGTAAGAGCGGCGGAAGAAGTCTTCATGAGAGAGGGTGTATGATATGAAAAGAATTCTTGTTAATGATCCACTCGCTCCCGATGCTATGGCAAGGCTCAGAGAGGTAAAAGGCATAGAAGTGGATGAGAGAAAGAGAACACAGGAAGAACTGATCGGGGACATAAAGCAATTCGATGCAATAATCGTCAGAAGTGCTACGAAGGTTACAAAGGAGATAATAGAAGCAGGAGATAGGCTTTCTCTCATAGCGAGAGCAGGTACCGGTTTGGACAACGTGGATGTAGATGCAGCGAAGAAAAAGGGAATAAAGGTAATAAATACTCCAGCAGCAAATTCGCTTTCGGTTGCTGAGCTTACCATGGGATTCATGATCGCGATGGCGAGATTCATACCACAAGGGACAGCAAGTCTAAAAGAGGGAAAATGGCTGAAGAAAGAATTCAAAGGAGTCGAGCTTTACGGTTCCACGTTAGGAATAGTAGGGATAGGGAGGATAGGACAGTTGGTTGCGGAAAGGGCTTTGGCTTTTGGCATGAAGGTTATCGCATATGATAAGTATCCCAACGTGAGAGAGGAGTTGAGAGAAAAGATAGAATTATTATCTCTCGATGAATTGCTTTCTAAATCAGATTTTATTACCATCCACGTACCTCTCATGAGAGAAACTCACTACCTGATAGGTAAAAAGGAATTCGAAAAGATGAAAGATGGTGTGTATTTCGTTCATTGTGCGAGAGGAGGCATCGTGGATGAAGAGGCACTATATGATGCCCTTGTATCTGGGAAGGTGAAGGCAGCTGCACTCGATGTATTCGAAGTCGAACCACCAGCAGATGAATTGAGGAAAAAACTATTATCTTTGAAGAACGTGATATGCACCCCACACATAGGGGCATCAACAGTTCAGGCACAGAGACGCGTTGGAGAAGAGGTTGTAGATAAGGTTATAGCCGAATTGATCGGAGGTGGGAAATAATATGGCCGTGGTAAAGCCTTTTCGTGCTTATAGATACAACACGAATATCATTAAGGATATGACAAGCGTTGTTACCCAGCCCTACGATAAGATAGATGATGATATGCAAGAGGAGTATTACAAACGCAGCGAATACAACATAGTCAGGATAATAAAAGGGAGGAGCGCTACAAACGATGGAGAGCAAAATAACGTGTACACAAGGGCAGCAAAATACTTTCGAGAATGGATAGATAAAGGGATATTGATTCGAGATGATGAACCATCGATATATGTATATGATCAGATATACAAGGACGATATGGGTAGAAGGCTTACTCGCAAGGGTTTCATTGCACTGGGCAGATTAGAAGAATACAGTGAGTCAGGCGTTAGGCCGCACGAAAAGACGTTATCTCAACCAAAAGAAGATAGATTCAATCTGATGAAGGCGACGAATGCGAACTTCGGCCAGGTCTTTATGCTCTATACCGATCCGGAGAAGAAGGTAGATTTGCTCCTCGACCGTTTCAGAGAAAGAGAACCTCATATGAAGGCGTTAGATTGGAACGGTGAGGAGCATGTGCTATGGAAGGTGAGTGATATCGATGTGATAAAGAAGGTTGAGGAATATATGAGAGACAAAACCCTTCTCATAGCTGATGGTCATCATAGATACGAGACGGCTCTAAACTACAAAAGATATATGATGGAGAAGCTGGGAAAGGCCGTGGAAGATGCACCATTCTTCTACAGGATGATGACGTTCGTGAACACAGAAGATAAAGGGTTGACTATATTTCCAACGCATAGATTGATATTCAACTGTAGTTACAATAAGGATGCTTTTCTGAAGAGATTAAAAGATGATTTTGTTATCGAGGAGGTGAAATTCGATTTCAGAAATAAGTTCGAAGCACTGGGAAAATTAAAAGAGCAAATGAGGAATAGATGGGGCAATGAACACGTATTCGGTCTATATCTAAAGGATGCACCATGTTACTTTCTTCTGAGTTTGAAAAAAGCGAATAAACTGGATGAGTTATTACCCTACGCATCAGATGCCTATAGGCATTTGGATGTAGCAATACTCCACAAGTTGATACTGGAGAACATGCTCGGGATAGATGCGGAGAAATTGACCAAACAGACAAATGTGGATTACGAACGCTATATGGAAGATGCCATAAGGCGTGTAGATACAGAAGATAAATATCAGATGGCTTTTCTCCTGAATCCAACCAGGATCGAAGATGTAAAAGGTGTAGCTAAGGCGGGTGAAAGAATGCCACAGAAATCAACGGATTTTTATCCCAAACTTCTGACAGGCTTTACGATAAATTTGATGGAGGGTTGAGAACATGGCTGAGATAGTCTCGAAGGAGAAGATAGCAGAGAACATCTACAGTGTACAGATTTTTACCCCTTTGATCGCGAAGAAATGCAAGCCAGGGCAATTCGTTATAATCAGATTGGATGAGAGAGGCGAAAGGATACCACTAACGATCGCAGATTTCGATAGAGATAAGGGGAATATAAGAATGGTATTCCAGGTTGTGGGTAAGACCACTCTTCAGCTCTCTCGTTACGACGTTGGAGAAGATATATCAGATGTAACAGGCCCTCTGGGAAATCCATCGGAGATATCCAATTACGGTACCGTCGTAATGGTTGGAGGTGGAGTTGGTGCAGCTCCTGTCTATCCGATAGCGAGGGCGTTGAAGGAAGCAGGAAACGAGGTGATAACGATCCTTGGGGCACGCTCGAAAGCGTTGCTAATAATGGAAGAAGAACTCACTTCCGTGAGCGACGAGCTTTTGATATCTACCGACGATGGTACGAAAGGTAAAAAGGGATTCGTAACCGATGTTCTTAAAGAATTGTTGGACAGTGGAAGAAGGGTGGCACGAGTCTGGGCAATTGGTCCCGCAATCATGATGCGATTTGTATCCGAATTAACCAGAAAATACAATGTCCCTACTATCGTTTCTTTGAATTCGATAATGGTGGATGGTACAGGGATGTGTGGTGCATGTAGGGTGGAGGTCGGCGGCGAGACGAAATTTACCTGTGTAGATGGTCCAGAATTCGATGGACATAAGGTGAACTTTAAACTCCTTATGGAGCGTCTTGCAACCTATAAGGAAGAAGAGAAGCGTGCCCTCGAGAATTACAGGAAAAGCATCGAAGAGGAAGGTGAATGAGATGGCTGGTAAACTTCAACTCAAAAAGACCCCTATGAAAGAACAACCTCCCGAAGAGAGAATAAAGAATTTCAATGAAGTACCTTATGGCTATACAGTAGAGGAAGCAATAGCAGAGGCAAATCGTTGTCTTCAATGCAGTCCTCCTCCTTGCGTAAAAGGATGTCCTGTTAATGTTGATATACCTGGCTTTATAAAATTGATAAAGGAGAAAGACTTCAGAGGAGCCATAAACAGAATAAAGCTCACGAACAACCTTCCTGCTGTTTGTGGAAGAGTATGTCCACAGGAAGATCAGTGTGAGAAAGCATGCACACTCGGAAAGATAAAGGGAGGCGAACCTGTAGCAATAGGTAGATTGGAAAGATTTGCAGCAGATTGGGAAGCAGAACACGGTGTTGAGACCCCCGAAATAATAGAGAAAAAAGATGGTAAGGTAGCGATAGTAGGTGCTGGTCCGGCAGGATTAACTGCTGCAGCAGACCTGGCGAAGATGGGGCATGAAGTCACAGTATTCGAAGCATTTCATAAAGCTGGTGGAGTCTTAGTATACGGTATACCTGAATTCAGACTACCGAAATCTATAGTAGAACGAGAGGTGGAAAACATAAAAAAGTTAGGAGTAAAATTCGAATTCAATCGAGTTATAGGAAAGATATTGACCATAGATGAGTTGTTGAACGAAGAAGGATTCGATGCTGTTTACATAGCCACGGGTGCAGGAACTCCTCGCTTCATGAACATACCAGGTGAAAATCTCATAGGAGTATACTCTGCGAGTGAATTGCTGACGAGGACGAATCTCATGAAGGCATATAAATTTCCAGAATATGATACACCGATAAAGGTGGGCAACAAGGTAGCGGTGATAGGAGGAGGAAACGTCGCAATGGATGCCGCAAGGACTTCTTTGAGATTAGGAGCAAGAGAGGTACACGTTGTGTATAGGCGCAGCAGAATAGAGATGCCAGCGAGAGCAGAGGAGATCCATCATGCGGAAGAAGAAGGAATAATATTCGATTTTCTCACCAACCCAACGCGTATAATTGGCGATGAAAATGGAAGAGTAAAACAGATGGAATGCATAAAGATGCGACTTGGTGAACCGGATAGCAGTGGGAGAAGACGTCCGATCCCCATAGAAGGTTCCGAATTTAAGATGGATGTGGATATCGTTGTTGTAGCCATAGGACAGAGTTCTAACAAGGTATTACTCCAAGCCACTCCAAATTTGAAATTGAACAAACGCGGTTATATAGAGGCAGATGAAACGGGAAAGACATCTATAGAAGGAGTATATGCCGGTGGAGACATAGTAACCGGCGCAGCAACGGTAATACTCGCCATGGGAGCAGGAAAAACAGCTGCCAAGGCGATAGATGAATACATAACTAACAAAAAGAAGCGTTAAACCGAAAGATAAAAGGGGTAAACCTATGTGTTTGCCCCTTTTATCTTATCTTCAGAGTGAAAGGAATATACCTGTTTATTTTCCCTCAGATAAGAAATGATTTACCTTTAAAGTAAGCCGTGACTTTCTTCTGGCCGCTTGGTTTTTGTGGATCGTCCCTTTAGAAGCTGCTTTATCGATCTCAGAAAGGGCTGCTTTCAAGAGATCACTTATATGTTCATTATCTCCCTGCTCCATAGCGAGATATACTCTCTTCACAGCCTTCTTGAAATGAGACTTTATGATCCTGTTCCTTATTCTCCGCTTCTCATTCGTTTTCATCCGCTTTATCGCTGATTTAACATTCGGCATTTCTACACCTCTTCTTCCATTTGTTGTTATCTGCAAAACTAATAAAGAATAACATATTATGCAAGATTTGTCAAAATGGATCAGCTCTATGTCAAACTGTGTTGATGAAAATCTAAACAAGACTTTTCTCTCCTTCAACAATTCGGTAGGAGGTATATCTCGATGTGCGTCGTCAATGTGAACGAACATGTTGCTCGCTTTCGTCGGTAGCATATTGGTCAGCATCGAGTGTTCGGTAGAAGGTATAT
>WFSK01000238.1 GCA_015486095.1 Thermotogae bacterium | reverse complement strand
TTACAACTCTTGGAGATGATGATTATATACGTTCTTTAATAGAAAGTGGTTTTGATATCGTCTTGTTGGATAGAGATCCGCACGGTCTGAGGGTTGATACAGTGAAGACGGATAACTTTCGTGGGGGGTATATGGCAACGGAATATCTTTTGAAATTAGGTCATTCTGCCATTTTATTCATTCAAGGACTTTCATATCTCGATTCTTCGAGAGAGCGCTTTAACGGTTACAAAAAAGCTTTAAAAGATAAGGGTATAGAGCGGGAAGAAATCTTTATTTTGGAAGGAGATTTCACACCAGAAAGCGGATATTCAGCCACCAAAGGATACTTGGAGAAGCATGGCTTGAATTTCACCGCGATATTCGCTGCCAACGATCAGATGGCAATAGGAGCCATTAAGGCTTTAAACGATAAAGGTATTTCTGTCCCAGAAGACGTTTCTGTGATCGGTTTTGACGATAGTTATATGGCACCATACGTTATACCATCTCTTACCACGATAAAGCAGAGAAGAGAAGAGATGGGAAGAGTGGCAACGGAATTGCTTTTGAGTAGGATCACCTCTCGTGGCAAAAGGGAAAAAACCCCTCGTCAGGTGATCATACCGGTAGATTTAGTTGAACGTGAATCTGCAATACCCATCCCTTCAAAAAGGAAGGAGGTGAATAGCCAGAATATAAAGAATTCACAAAAAATCAAAGGTCTAAAAATACCTTAAGGAGGGACTTAGCAATGAAAAGATTCTTGTTATTACTTGTGTTAGGAGTATTTGTTTTAAGTTTCGTGCCTGCGATTGGTGCGGGAATAGGTGAACTTCCACGCTCTGAGACTTTGTATACTGCAGGTTTGCAATGGGGACCACCAACCAATTGGAATCCCTTATCTGGATCCCCAGCTTGGCCCATAAATGCAGGATCAGGCAGAGAACTCATATACGAAACTTTGTTCATGTACAACATGCTCACAGGAAAGTTGGAGCCATTGATAGGGAAAGAATACGAATGGGTGGACAATCTAACACTAAAGGTAACTTTAAGAGACGATGTCTACTGGCAGGATGGACAACCTCTAACGGCTTACGATGCAGTCTATACGTTTGAACTTGGCAAAAAGTATGAAGGCTGCCCATGGAGCAATATATGGTTGTATGTCAAAGATATCTTTTCTGTTGGAAAGTACATGTTCGTCGTTAAATTGAAACCAGAAAATCCTAACAGGTTCGTCGTAACAGATGCATTAGGAAGCGTCTACATACTTCCTGAACACATATGGAAGAATGTAGAAAAAGAGAATAACTACGATATAAAGAAGATACGGGAATTCACCAACGTACATCCAGTAGGTTCTGGCCCTTACACTTTATATTACTATTCTCCCGAAAAGATAGTCTTGAAACGTTACGATAATTATTGGGGTAAAGCTTTCTTTGGTGGTCTGCCCGTGCCGAAGTATTTTGCACATCCTATCTTCAAGAGTAACGACGAAGGAAATCTTGCCCTTGAAAAAGGTAATGTCGATATATCACAGCAATTCGTTCCACAGATCTGGAAGATGTGGGAAAAAGGTCTTCCAATAGGGACTTGGTATAAACATCCTCCATATTATGTTCCTGCAATGACACCATCGCTGTGGTTTAATTTGCACAAGCATCCACTCGATATTCCAGAGGTTAGGAGAGCAATAGCATATTGTATAAATTACAAGAAGATCGCTCAATTAGCTATGACGAAATACTCTCCCACTGCGAAGTCGAGTTTAATACTTCCATTCGGTGGTGAAAGCAAATATTTCAATGAGGATTTAGTTAAACAGTACGGTTGGGAATACGATCCTAAGAAGGCCGAGGCACTTTTGAAGAGTATAGGTGCAAAGAAAGGTAAAGATGGTATCTATGTTCTAAAAGATGGAACGAGATTGGGCCCATTCAAGGTGGAATGCCCCTATGGTTGGACTGACTGGATGGTTTCTTTGAAAATAGTTGCTCAATCTGCCAGAAAGGTCGGCATAGACATACAAACTTATTTCCCCGATACGCCTGTTTGGGCAAACGATAGAATGACCGGGAACTTCGATATGATAATGGACACTCCTGCACCAAATTCTTCTCCCTCTCAACCTTGGGATAGATTCTATGCCGCTATGTACTCAAAGGATGTCCCACCAATTGGGCAGCTTGCCTTCAGAAACTGGGGAAGATATAAAAATGCTCGAGTTGATGAACTCTTAGAGAAGATACCAACGGTAACGGATCTCTCAGAACTCAAATCTCTCTATGGTGAACTCGATAAGATATATATGAAAGATATACCAATAATAGTGCTCGAATACAGACCATGGCTGTTCTACGAGTACAACACATCTCACTGGACGAACTTCCCGAACGAAGACAATCCCTATGCTCCTCCTCAGATCTGTACTGATGGAGCGGGTATATTGGCATTGTACAAGATCAAACCAGCAAAATAAGTTATAATAATTAGGTATAGGGGAAGGGAAAATCCCTTTCCCCTATCCCAATAAACGCAAAAAGGATGGGAAAAGCAGTTGAGCCGATATTTAAGATATGTTATAGGGAAATTAAAATGGTACATACTAACGTTTATCATAGCAGTGTTTCTGAATTTTTTCTTACCGAGGCTCATACCAGGTAATCCTATATCAGCTTTAGTAGCACAGATGGCGGGTGGAGGAGCATCCAGTGATGTTCTCAATAAGCTTTACAATTCTTACATACAGGAATTCGGTTTAGACAAACCCTGGTATATTCAGTTTTTTAATTATATATTAAAGGTTCTTCATGGAGATCTTGGTATATCTTTTAGCCTGTATCCTACAAAAGTCAATGTGATCCTCGCGCGTGCCTTGCCCTGGACGATCGCACTTCAGGTCCCATCGATACTCGTTGGTTGGATAATTGGCAATCTCCTCGGCGCAGTGGCTGCGTATAAAAAAGGAAAATTCGATAGTACTATCTTTCCCTTATCTCTTTTCATTAACAGTATTCCATATTATTGTCTCGCTATCATACTGCTTTATCTATTAGGGGTACTCTTAAACATCTTTCCAATAGGTGGTGGTTACAGTGCACAGCTCATACCGTCATTTTCCCTAACATTCCTCATAGACGCTCTTAAACACTATTTTCTTCCCTTCCTCTCATTGGTGTTGGTGACTATAGGGGGACAGGCAATTGGAATGAGAGAAATGAGCATATACGAACTGAATACGGATTACGTTCGCTATGCAAAGTTGTTGGGAGTGAGTGAAAGAAAGATCACGAGATATGTTTTTAGAAATGCTATGTTACCCCAGATAACAGGACTTGCCATAAGTTTGGGAACTATGGTTGGAGGAGCACTAAT
>WFSK01000237.1 GCA_015486095.1 Thermotogae bacterium | reverse complement strand
TTCTTGGCTTCTTCTAATTCTTTTAGCGGATGTATTTTCGAACTTGCGGTAGCAGCAACTACCTTATTCTTCCCCAATGTATCTGAGGCAACTTTGAGCAAGAATGTGCTATCAACGCCACCTGAATAGGCAATAAGGATGCTCTTCATCTCGGATAATATGTTTCTTAAAGATTCTAGTTTAGTCAGGAGCCGTCTTTTATTCACTTATTTACCTCGATTGAAGAGTTTTTCTTGAGTTGCCCAGAGACCAGCTGATGGAGTCGAAATGAAATATACCTTTTCACCATTGGCTAGCGTATTCCACCCATTCTTCATCTTTTCAATTGGATAATGTTTGAGTACTTCGTTGAGGTCAGCATATTTGAAATTCACTCCTTCGACTTCCTCCTTACTCAGTTTTCCAGGTGCATAAGTGATATTAAAACGTCCTTCAGAAGAACCATGGATGAGATGTGCAGTTACATGGGCAAAATCTTGAAGTTCCTTGTGTTTTTTATATTCCTTCATTACTCTTTCAGTCCCAACATAACCATATTTCCGTATAATGGCATCTGCTTCGGGCTGTTCTCCGAATTGCTTTACCCCAGGTGCAATTATAATGAGCTCCCCACCATCTGCTATTGCCATACGTGTACGATAGATAGCTTTGTTGGCAACCCAAGTGCTTCGGAATTCATCTCCTTGCATGAAACAAACCACTTTTTCGATACCTTCTTTTAAGACAGTGACATTCTGCTCTCGTGATTGTTTTGCGGCTTCAAGGTAGGTATCTAAATCATCGCCAACATAAAGACCCGTATGTACTAAATTACCTTTAGCGTTATAGGCCATGACGATTTGAATATATACATCTGGCAGATCGGATAAATACTCCTCCTCTGCCTTGTTAAAACAAGCACGAAGAGGAGTAATCAACTGTCCAAGGTTATTTTCGATACCATAACAAGCAGCCATCATATGGGATGCAGAGATCGTTTCTTTACCTCCAAGACCGATGAAATAATTCTTATTGTGATTAGAAAAGCCCAATACTTCATGTGGAACGACATGACCGATATTGATGATCAGATCCCACTTCTCTTCGATGAGCATCTTATTCAGCACAATTGGGATCGGCCAATCAGCCGCTCCGTCACTGACTTCTTTAACGTAATCAGCAGGTATCTCACCTATTTTGGTGCATCCGTTTAGCCAATCATGTGCATGGATCTTTTCCTCGGGTATTGTACCAAACATTCGCTTGTTTTCTTCGGGTGTATGAGGAGTATGTTGACCAAGGGTTGGTATAACATGCACATCGGCTTCGTCTTTTAAAAGGTTGTACAGGATCTCAGTTAATCTACCTGCCCCTGAGTGGGCACGGGTTAAATCTGGGGGGAGTAACAAGACTCTCCTGGGTTTGGCACAGATATTCTTTTTACACTCCACTACGGTCTTCTCCATCAATTCTTTTAACCGATCCATGCTGATAAAATCAGACTTTTCAGAAAACCAAGGCATTTCGATTCTCCTTTCTATTGAAGTCATCTGTGTAACGATTTTATTATACACCTTTCCTGCAAAGGCAGTAGGATTACACGGATCTATTGTCAAACTGTGTTGATGAAAATCTAAACAAGACTTTTTCTCTCCTTTAAGTGTTGAGTTTCAGGGTTCTGAGGTCTAAACCTCAGTTAAGATGTGACCCTATGTTATAATTATAAAAAGAAATACATTTGTATGTTTGGAGAGGATGCGATGCAGAGTACTTTAGAAAGATATCTTTCGCTTGAAACCGTCAAAAACTTTCCTCACAGACCTGGTGTATATATATTCAAAAATGGTATCGGAGACCCGATATACATAGGAAAGGCAAAAGATATAAAGAAAAGGGTAAGCAGTTATTTCACAAAGGGGACAGGTGATAGCAGATGGGGAAAGATAGAGGCGTTATTAAGGGAAGCAGTAAAGCTCGAATATATCGTAACGCCCACTGAGAAAGAGGCATTTTTATTGGAGGCGAATCTCATATACGAGTATAAACCGAAGTACAACGTCGCTTTGAAGACAGACCAGGTTTATCCGTACATAAAGATAACGGATGAGAGATTTCCCAGATTGGAGATCGTGAGGAAGAGAGGAAAGGATGGAACATATTTTGGACCGTATACGAGTATTGGAACGGCAAAGGCGTTAATAGGGTTTGCTCAAAAGTGTTTTAAAGTCAGAAGTTGTCGTTACGATCTGAATCATAGAAGATTGAAGAAGCCTTGTCTTGAATATCACCTTGGATATTGTTCTGCTCCCTGTGTAGGAAAGATAAGCGAGAGAGACTATCTTGAGGATGTGAAAAAGACGAGGGCAATATTCGAAGGGGATTTATTACCGTTGAAGGAGAAATTACGAATGGAAATGGAAAGGTTATCTAAGCTCCTCGAGTTCGAGAAGGCTGCGAGGATAAGAGATTTGCTGAACAGTATAGATGCCTTTTTTGCAGAGCAACACGTAGAAGTAGATGAAAAGACGAATGTAGATATCGTGGCTTACGAGGGAGATTTCGTCGAAATACTGAAGATACGACATGGATTACTTTTGGGTAAGATGAATTTTCGGTTGATGAACGGTGATATAGAGGATTTCTTTTATCAATATTATTTTGCAAAGGAAGCAAATCCACCCAAAAGAATCTACATCAATCGTATAGATGATGAAAAAAAGAGGGAGATAGCGAAATATTTATTCGATAACAAGATCGTCATTAGATATCCTCGTAAGAAGGAATACAAAGCCCTTTTGAACATGTGTATTGAGAATCTGCATGAAGAAGAACGCCTGTACGCGCTCGATATGCACGTATTGGAACAGATGAAGGAGAAGTTGGGATTGGAAAAGCTTCCCGTGAGGATCGAGGGGATAGACATATCTCATACCCATGGTGTTTTGACTACAGCCTCCCTAATCACATTCGAAAATGGGAAACCTTTAAAAGAGGAATATAGGAGATATAGGATATCGGAACTCAAACATCCGGATGATTATGAGGCCATATCTATGGTCTTGAGAAGGCGGTATTCGAAGACGTCTTTACCCGATCTCTTGTTCATAGATGGTGGAAAAGGACAAGTAAACACGGCATTCGAAGTGTTGAGAGAAATGGGGATAAAGAAACAAGATATAGTAGGTATTGCAAAAGAAGACGAGAGAATAGTTTTTCCAGGTTTGAAGGAAGACTTACATCTCCCAATGGATGATGTGGTGTTGAGATTGCTCATTCGAGTCAGGGATGAATGCCACAGATTTGCCCACAAATACCATACCTCGTTGAGAGATAGAGAGCTGAGCAGGTCGAGATTGGATGAGATAAGAGGGATCGGTTCGAAAAGGAAGAAGATCCTACTCAGGAAATATGGTTCTGTGAAAAATATGATGAAAGCCTCTATCGATGAACTCGCCAGTCTACCGGGTATGAATAGGAGTATTGCTCGTGAGTTGTTAGAGGCGTTGGAAGAGAGACGATAATATTATGAACCATGGTATAATTCGGACGACTGTAAATTATGAAATCAAAGGAATTCGTAGGCTTTATCGATGAATTTGCCTGTATGAACGAATTCATAGTTCCTCTTCAAGCGTTCGGGAAAGATGTCGCCTGTGGATATGCCGAATACCGCTGAACCGCTACCGGTAAGCATTTGAACGAAAGTTCCCGTCTCCGCCACGTCTTTTTTTATAAGATCTAATGTCGGATATATCTTCCTAAGGGCTTTCTCAAAGGAGTTAAAAGAGCAGGCCTTGATCCTCTCGATATCTATATCCTCGTATGCCTTCACAAGTTCTCTTATCTTTCCAAATGCCTCCGGTATCACTCGTTCATAAGCACTTCTTGTGGATATATCGATGAAGGGTTTTACCACCAGGCACCTGTAATCTTCCACCGGTAAGGATACGAATTCCAGTACATCTCCCCTCCCTTTCCCTACAGCACTCCCTCCTCCATTCAGGAAGAACAGGGCATCGCTGCCCATCTCATTTGTATCGAGGTCATCGATGGATAGATCGAGAGAAAAGAGTTCATTTATAGCCCATATGGTTGCCGCGTAATCAGAACTCTCCCCTCCGAGTCCAGATGAAGATGGGATACCTTTGATAACTTCCACTTCTAATCCGTCTACACCAAAATGTCTTTCCATGTATTCATATCCCATCTTTATGGAATTACCTTTCGGCAGGGGTACATTCGAATGGAAGAGAAAACCCCTTTCTCTACGTGAGAATCGCAAGGTATCGTAGATATCTATGTTCTGATACACCGTTTGGATCTCATGATATCCATCTGCTCTCTTGTCTATCACTTCAAGATATAAGTTGAGCTTCGCATAAGCGCGGATGGTCAACATACTCAGGTGAATTCTCTAAGATACACCTTTCTTATCTCTTCTTTTGTGATCGTTCCCGGTGTGTTCCGAATATTGCTGGTCCTGGAAGCGAAGTCGGCGAACTCTTCCAGCATATCTTTTGTAGCCTCTTTTCGATATTCCGTCGTATCTATGTTGAGTTCCTTGATGAACGCTTCTAATCCACTCAGATCGCCGTTTTCCTTGCCAAAGCATTCTGCTATCTTTGCTACCTTTTCTTTCCTCGATGGCCTTATCATCTCCAGGACTCCACACATCAACATACCGTTTGCCCTGCCATGTGGAATGCCCAGATAGGTCGTAAGAGGATATCCCATGCCATGCAGGACGATCGTCCCGGTATGGGCTATCACGATCCCGGCGAGCATCGATGCATACATCATCTGCGAGCGTTCTTCCAAACTGTTTGGCGATCGCAAGACCATTGGTAGATGATCCCTTATTAAACCTATAGCCCTCAAGGCGATCTCATCTGTAAGGGGACTCGCACGTTTGGAAAGATATCCTTCTACGGCATGCGAAAGTGCATCTATTCCCGTGTTTATGGTTATAAAATCATTCATCGTGAGGGTATATCTTGGATCGAGATAAGAGACAACAGGAAAGATCTGTTCGTTTGCGAATCCTCTCTTACTCTTTTTCTCTCTGTTCGTTAGAACGGAATACTGAGTGACCTCACTACCGGTACCAGATGTTGTTGGGACTGCACAGACTGGAAGTGGTTTGTTAACGAGGTTTTTAGTCCACAGTTCGGCAGCATCCATATCATTCGTGGCAAGTATAGCACCAGCCTTTGCGGAATCCATGGCACTGCCTCCTCCTATGCCTATTAAGAAATCGATTCCTGATTCTCTTGCCTTCTTCCCTATCGCTTCGACTGTCTCGAATGAGGGATTTTCTTCGACTTCATCGTAGATCTCATAAGATATATCGTTCGTTTTAAGTACAAATGTGATATCATTGAGAGAACCGTTTTTCTTCGAAGAAGACCTGCCGGTTACGAGAAGACAGCTCTTTCCAAGTTGTTTGAGGTATTCTGTATCATTATTCACTGCATCGTTTCCAAAGAATACCCTCGTGGGCAAGAAAAATTTGAATTCCATCTGCATCACCTCTTTTATTAATTTTTATTACATCTATCATCTTATTTTACCACCATAATGTTGTGATCAAGATCACTGCATTTATGCCGATACATGATAAAATAGTAGTATCGATTAGAGAAGGAAGGTGGTAGATCATGAAAAGGAGTTTATTTGTGTTAGTTGTACTGGCAGTGATTTTCATACTTGCCGCTTGCAATTACAACGTATTTCAAAAGTTTGAGCCTTCTGGTGCACAAGTAGCAGCTTCTGATCCCACCGCCGGTACGGAGATGGCCAAGGATGCCCTCGACAGTGGAGATACCGGCGAAGCGAGAGATGTGGGTTTGACGGTTGTAACGACTGTGCTTTCTACCGGTACGACAGGAGCAACTGAGACGGTATCTGCAACGGAGATATCGAGTGCTGTGGCAACCATTGTCTCTGCGATGAGTAGTGGTTCGACAGATCTAACAGCTGCACAGGATACATTAAATGATGCGGCATCTCAAATCGAGCATGCGGCATCATCGGTTACCTCCATGCCTACAGATACGAGAAAAGCTGTGGGAGAATCTGCCGTTGTAGTCGTGAACAGTATATCTCAAGATCACGATCTGGACGTCAGCAGTTTGATCCAGGGTCTGTCAAATCTGGCTTCGGGGAGCACTTCTACAACTACTCTCAGTGTTAAACCTACCTTTTATGGAAAGGAAAAACTGATGGTTACGGGAGCTACTGCAGATTCTACTTCTTCTACACCTTCGGTTCAGGATGTTGTCAAGATGTTCACCGATCTCGCGAACTCCTGTCCAACTTATGGAGAACTCAATCTGATGATAGCCCTATTGGATCTGGCAGATGAGGCTTTACCTGATGATCATCCATGGAAGAACAGCATCAACGTTCAATTAGGATTCCTGGAAATGTTGAGAGGAACGATACTGATCTTCGACAGCAATGTAGACGGCATAATACAGCAATGGGATGGAGATGAGATATGGAGTTACACGAGTGATGTGACTGCCCACGCCAGTGATATAGAGAATATTCAGCCAAGGGTTAATATAACCTATACAGAAAATTCTTCGGATACGTCTGAAGCCCAGCAGCTCATAGACGATATCAGCGATTTCTTCTCGAGATTGCAAACTGCTGCCAACAATGCTGAATCAGGGACATTACTTTACCAACTCAGAGATGTGGTGAGCAATCTACCTGCTGTGACTGCCGATGCTACGGCAGTGGCAAATGCTTCTACGTTAAAGGATCTGGTGAATGCACTCTTCGTAGGCAGTGGAACGTAAGGAGGTGATATGAATGAGACGAATAAGCATATACATATTGATCACGGTGTTCATCCTTTCGAGTATTTTAGTCCTGGCAGACAAGGATTTTTATCCCGACTTCTTCAAGGGGATAAGGCCCCTTGCGATGGGTGGAGCGTTCGTGGGAGTGGCGGATGACTTAAATGCCTTGTTCTACAATCCAGCTGGGTTGTCCAATACCTTTGGCGGTTTCCATATGTCTTTGGAATTACAACCAGCGGTAAGCGACAATACTGCGCAGCTACTCTGGAAGCTGTATCAGGATAGAGAGACGTTACAAACCCTGAATTTTGATGATCCCGCCTCTGCGATCGCATATTTAGCGGACGAGTATGGAGAAAATGTGTTCAACAAGAACTATATCGATGCCTCCGGTGGTCTGGCAGGTAGCCTTCGCTTCGGTAAACATGGTGGATTT
>WFSK01000236.1 GCA_015486095.1 Thermotogae bacterium | reverse complement strand
TCTACCAGGTCATCCCACGTGAAGATCCCCTTTTTCCAGAGATACTCCTCGGTTTTCCTCCCAATTCCCGGAACGAGTATGAACGTGCTCTTGATCATCTTATCGCAAAAATCTGCCAATCATCGCTCACGGTGTAAATAGTCCCATCTCTGCCAATGGTTATGAACGAATGAAACTTCGATGAAGACTTGAAGTCCCAAATGGGGTCGCCCTGCGGATCTATCAGATATATATCACCGAAGGCGATGCAGATATTATCGTTTCCATCTATGGAGGGAGATGCATCGGAAAAATCATTCGTTTCGAATTGCCAGATCACCTTACCCTCCTTAGAGATCTTGTATAACGTTCCCTTTATTCCAACATATACGTTTCCTTTAGAATCGATGGCAGGGGAGGAATCCACAGGAGAACCCAGACTGCGCTTCCATTTCAACGAGCCATCTGGATTCATAGCGTAGAGATTTCCATCGTTGGAACCGAAATATATCGTTTCTTTCCATATGGCAGGTGTGGAACGTACAGCACCTCCAGTTTTGTACTTCCAGCACAATTTACCACTTTTGCCATCTACCGCATAAAACCAACCGTTGTCTGCTCCAAAACAGATCGTCCTATCATCGAGGCTGGCAGCCGGAGAGGAACGAACAGGAGCACCCGCATAAAAAGACCAGAGATTGGAATAATTTTTCTTCAGATTCAGGGCATACAGCCTCTTGTAATTGGACGTACCTATGTATAACATATCTTTTATTATAAGAGGAGAGGTGCTTATCGGAACGAAGTATCTGTAGAAAATGCGCTCCCCCTGAAAGTTGTATGCAACCAATCTTCTGTCCGTAACGAAATGGATACCTCTTGAAGTTATAACGGGCGAAAAGAAAAAAGAGGCGTTGGAATAAACGGGACGCTCCCATCTCACTTTGCCATTGTGTGAAAGAGAATAGCATGCTTGATTGGATTTTTCAGTAAAATAGAGCCTATCATCGAAAGTTACGGGATAAGTACGCTCCTGAAAGATATCCCTATGCCATAAGACTCGAGGATGCTTTGTAGAGATACGGGCAGTCGTTCTACCGGTACGCTGTGCATCATGCTTGAAGGTTATCCAATCGTTATCTCCATCTATTCGAGGTTGACAGGCCGATAACAAAAATGAAAGGGAAAAGAGAACGATGATCGTAAAAATAAAACCATACCTTGAGAACCAGATGCCTCTCATCACATTAACCCCTTTTGTTTCATAATGTTATTCACCTCTGGTGAATCAGACGGAATCATCAAACTCCTGTCCCTACGGATGTAAGTGCCTCCTACCATAGGGCAAGACTTTATGTCTTGTCCGATGGAACTATTCTTACGATATTATAATACAAGATATCACAAGTCCATAGGGACGAGAAACACAATGTTAGATGATAAATGTTTAAATGAGAAAAGGAGGTGAGTAAGTAGATAAATGAGTGATGTTGAATTGAATACCGATTTTGCGATGATTCGTGGCTAACAATTACATTCGATCGGTAGATCAAAAATGAATCCTTATACCAGCTCCAAAACCTAAGAAACAATAATCGTTATAACTACCGGTATAGATACCATTTTGATATGCCTGTCCGATCAGATTCAATTTGTCCTTCGAACCAATGAAGTGGTAGGATAATTGGAAATCGATATTTTTCTGTTTTAACACGAATTTCCCACTTGAAATTAAATCCTTTTCGAATTTTCTTTTCTCATCGTAATTAGAAAGAATTTCATCGTTGAAGGAGGAGAAGTTGGTGTATTCTCCCCTTTCCATATATTCTAATTTGAGATCGACTCCGACGTTTTCGTCTGCATATGAATAACGAGAATAAAGGTCATTTTTTACGTCTCCTCCATAAAGAAACCCCATTGGGAAGGAGATATTCTTCCAGCCATTGTTGTATTCGAGTATCTGATAATAAAAATCATCATCCTCTACATCTGGAGAAAGGTAGACGAAAGGTGTAGTGTGGGTATATTCAAGCCTCAATTTACCTTTCTTCAAATCGATTATATCCCCAAGAGAAAAGGCATAACTCCATACTGTATCGGTTGTCAGTTTATGCCCCTCGCCTGGTCCCCCTATTTCATCAAGAGCATAAGAAAAGTATACTTTGCCAAAGATCGTTTTAAGGGATGAATAGAGTTCTGCAATAACGTTAGTATTTTTCTTGAAATTGTTGTGAAAAGATAGTACTGGAATAAAGTCGGTAAAATCCAGACTTTTTGGAGAAATCGAGACACCTTCAACGATACCTATATCAAAGCCTCCTTTTCTGTAATAAATCCTATGGAAAGCAAAACTCCTTGCCATTGACGATGTCGAAATGCTTTGACAGAAATAATAATCGAAATAAAGAGGATCGAGTTTTAAAGAATACTTCATCCCATTTCTATACGGTGCTGCATCGGATAACACAAGGCCGCTTCTTTCTGGCCCCCAATTCTCTCTCCATCTTCCGATCCTGAAATCAAAGCTTTTGTTTTTGTATCCCAAATATGCCAAAAAAGGAGAGGTGGTCGCAAAGATAACTTTATCTTTAAGAAAACTGGAAAGATAGGGAGAAAAATTGCTATTGCTTCTCAGTGCATAGCTGCTAAAAGCCCTATCTTCTAATAAACTAACCTTAGAATAAAAACCGTTCTTCTCGAGTTGAAAAAGCATTTTTACAAAAGATGGGATATCCCAGTACCAATATTGGGAAAGCAGTTCATAATTCTTTACATCGATGTTATAAAGATATGGGAAAAATTCAAGTTCATTTCCCAGACAGGTTATCGCAATGAACATCAAAAAGCAAGCCACGATCTTTTTCATATACTAATTATACACATATTCCAAAAAAAGATCAGCCTTAACGTTGTAAAACAATCCTACGAAACCATGCTTCAATGGATAAAAACATCAACATGTCCCTACAGATGTATGTGCATTTTATCGGATATACGATGAAAGATAACGATAACAACAAGGAGCGATCACAATTAAAAAGAGGAGGAAATCCCTTTCCTCCTCTTCGTGTTTCAACATAATCCTGTGCGGTGGATAGATTTAGAATTTCAAAGTCGTGGCTACAGGCACTGATTTAGTAACATTTCCGGCGGCATCCTTCGCTGCAACAGTAACCGTAGCAGGCGTATTTGCACTTATTGTAGCTGTGCTGCTAAATGTAAGTGACTCCGTCACGTTTGTCCCACTAACACCTAAAGAAGTAGCAACTTCAGTTATAGGACTCGTTCCAATTGTTAAAGTTCCGTATAGCGTTGTTACGCCCACATTATCGGTTGCATGTACGGAAACAGTAACCGAAACTGGATTTGTGGCATCTACCGTTATTGTTGGAGTACCTACTATCGTCGGTGCCACCGTGTCTTTCGGTGCTGGGGGCGGTGTTAGTGGAC
>WFSK01000235.1 GCA_015486095.1 Thermotogae bacterium | reverse complement strand
TCTTCCATGGTCGACCTTCTTTTATGGAGCACCCGATTTTTCGGACACGACAACGAAGTACAAAACTCTTTATTACCATCAGAGATTGAATTATGGGAACCTATTCACGAGTTTTTTGTATTGCACGCGATCATCTGACCTCCGTACGACCTATGAAGACCTTTATTCCTTAGATTTCACGTACAAGATCGGGAGTGGATATTTCAAAGGAGAAGGAGGCTATGTTGAATCAAACGAAAACAAATCGGTGGATCTGCTCAATAGAGTGTTTTTCATGCTGGGCTACCAGAATGGGGATGATCACATAACCTACACTCAATTCGCTAAGTATTCTTCCTATTCCATCTCTTCTTACCAGCCTATGGTGAAGGTGGATCTCAAGTTGCTTAACTTGAGCGGTTGGTATTACAAGAATTTGAAGATCGGTGGTGAATATCAGCCGAAGGTGGTCGACGGCAAGATACAATTCTCATATTACAACCCCGATGCCGATACGGTAAACTTGGCAGGGAACTTCAACGGTTGGAGTACGACTGCGGATCCTATGAAAAACAATGGAAGTGGCCTGTGGACCATAGCTATTTCTTTGTCTCCTGGGACGTATCAGTACAAATTCGTCGTAAACGGTTCTGAGTGGGTTGAAGACCCATGTGAATTCGATCGCACTGATGATGGTTTCGGTGGCTATAATTCCGTAATAACAATAGTGAATACCGGGAGTGGTATTGCAATATCCATACCTAAAGACAAGTTCTATCTTGGCTATTCTTCGGATACTCTTGGAAACTTTTCCTTTGCCTCGAATCTGAGAGATGAGGTGAATGGGAAGGGAAATTATCTCTACAAGGTCAACTATTCTAAGGATTTCAAAACCTTTGGTTTTTCTTCGTACATAGGATATCCGGAAGATAACACGAACATCGCGAGTCCAGATTCGTATGAATTTCTGTTGTATTTGAAGGGCAATCTGAAGGGTTTGAATTATGAAATAGGATATAAGCCGATATGTTATACCCCGAACTTCACCGATACGCTTGGCTATCTCTACACCAACTACAATTCATTGAAGTTCAATATCTACGCCTATACGGATAGCACCTGGAAGGCATTCATCGAGAACTCTCTACCATTTTTCGATTACGGCAGTTTGTATTTCAAAGCGATGACGACGAATCTAAAAGATTTTAACTTCTATTCTAACTTGAAGTTATCCTGCCTTTCGCCTGCTGAGGTCGATCTTTCGATAGGCGACCCTGATTTCGACAAGTACAATGAATTCCAAAATAAGTTCGGTCTGTATGTTAAGACAACGTTTTGAGGAGGGAATTTGAAGATGAGAAGGAAAATGATCATTACTATCGTTGGACTTTTGTTGTTAGCATCTTTCGCTCTGGCAGACGTGATCGTTGAAGATAATATGGTGAGTTTCTATTACGATAACAGCAGTGCAAAGTCTGTATATCTCGCTGGGACATTTAACGATTGGGATCCGAAAGCAACTCCTATGAAGAATGAGAACGGAGAATGGTTTGTTCAGTTGAAATTGAAACCGGGTGTCTACGAATATCGTTTCGTGATAGATGGCACGAAATGGGTAGAGGATCCGAATGCATGGGGGAGAATAGAGAACGGTTTAGGAGGATACAATTCGGTGTTCGTCCTCAAATCCAAAGATGGAAAGTTGTTTGTAGATATCGAGGCGAGTAAGAATTACGGTACATCGAATGCTAAGAAAACGAAAAGCCAGGCAGCCAAGCCGAAAGAGATCACACTACCCCAGGGATATGAACCCAATGTTGTAAAGGATAAAAGACTTGCTCCCCACGTTATCGATGGAAAGGTTATCTTTTCATTCGAAGCTCCAGATGCACAGAAGGTAAACCTTGCGGGGAGTTTTAACAATTGGGATCCCAACGCGTTGAACATGGAGAGGAAGAATGGCATTTGGCAAGCAGCTGTAGCACTCGAAGATGGTGTCTACCAGTATAAATACGTTATAAATGGTTCAACGTGGAAGGAAGATCCTAACTCGTATGGATATGTTCCGGAT
>WFSK01000234.1 GCA_015486095.1 Thermotogae bacterium | reverse complement strand
GTTCATCGTAATGTTAACGATATCGATAGTTGTATGCATGATTCCTTTGATACAACGGATCTACATCGACTTTCAAAGGAACAAGGTGGCAATTGGAGTAGATGAATCTTTCTTCGAATTATCACTCGATAGAAAGAAAATAATCGAAGAATTGCATGACTGTGGTGTCTCTCTGATCTTTACCTCTTCCTGGAAACGAACGTACGATACATTCCAGACGGCTTATGTCTTCGACCTCGATAAGGACATCGAAGTACCGTTGAAAAATGTTACTTTGGTTACAGTTGTAGGAAAGGGTAAGGATGAGAAGAAGATAGATACTATAAAGAGTTACGTATCTGCCAACGATGACGTTGCCGTAGGCTTTGTCGAGTTCGATCCGTCTACCACTCTCGGTAGAAGACTCGTGATGAAACGAGGAAATGGATTTCGCATACACAGGATAAAGAAAGCAGAGATGGAGAAGATGGGAAGAGAGACGGAGGATATTATGATCGCACGTTATAGAAGGGCAGTGTTAGAACGAAATGCGAATGTTTTATGGATATATCCCATTCCAAATGCGAGCCTACAGGAAAACATTCGATTTCTGAAAGAGATAAGGAACTCGATAAGAAAAGCTGGCATATCGATAGAAAGACATTTAGCCTTACCCTATATGTGTAATTCTATAATGAATAAGTATCAACTCTTTTTCATATTCTTCATCTTGAACTTCTCTTTTATCCTTATCATCGAAGCTCTGGGAATAAAATTGAATATATCAAAAGAATGGACCCTTTTCATAACATTGTCAGTTCTTGCGATCATCTCTTACATTCTGGATCCTAAGCACACCTTAGAGATATCTGCCGTTATCGACGCCATCGTCTTTTCCTCTATCGTATATATCTATTCAGTAGTGGAAAAAGAAAGCAGAGGAAAAAAAGAGGCTTTCATATTATATCTATTGACCTTTCTACTTGCATTTATCGGTGGCCTTTTCATTCAGGTGCTACTATTCGATATGCGATATATAAACGGTGCACTAGTCTTCAGAGGGGTGAAGATCGCACTCGTTCTTCCGATAATTCTGATCGCCATTAGATACTTAGAAAGAGGATATTTCACGAGATATTTCTCACCCACGAAGATGGATATATTGATACTGGTGTTATTGGGAGTTGCATCTATATTTTATGTGATGCGCTCTGGCAATTATCCTTTTATTCCCCCTTCTACTTTTGAAAGAAGATTGAGAGACTGGCTGGACAGATTCCTTTTCGTACGCCCAAGATTCAAAGAATGCTTGATAGGATATCCGTTGTTATGGATCGGCTTGAGAAACAAGATCGATTGGCTAAGGCGATATACACCACTTATGTTACTGTTATCAGCGGTAGGCCCAATATCTACTATGAATACATTCTGTCACATTCAGACACCGATTCTTCTCTCCATCTTGAGAACTATATACGGTGTATGTTTTGGCCTCGTCTTCGGCATCGTATTCGAATGGATCTTGAGTCGAATATCGTCGGGGACGACGATCGAAAGGAAATGAGATAGAGATGAAGATTTTCTTATCGGGTTATTACGGTTACGAAAATCTTGGAGATGAACTTATCTTCAACACCATCTTGAGATTCCTGGAGAATGTGGATCACTACGTGGAATTATATATACCGTACCCGAAAAATGAACTGAAGACACGAACTTCTCTAAGGATACACCTGTTGCCGAGATACGATCTGTTTTCCATTATGAAGACAGTTCATCATTCGGATCTGGTAATAAGTGGTGGAGGGGAATTACTTCAGGATGAAACGAGCTATCGATCCTTTGTGTACTACACGCTTCCCATAAGGTTGGGTATCCTATGGAGAAAGAAGTGTATTCTTCTTGGACAGTCTATCGGTCCATTGAAGAGAAAGAGGAGCATCGCGATCTTGAAGAAAATGATGAAATATAAGAAGATAGTCGCAATGTTAAGAGATAAAAGGTCTTATGAATATATCAAGGATATTGCTGTTTATAAAGAGAACGTCTTCTTAGGAACGGATCTGGTATTCTCGTTTCCAGAAGAACACGTAGAGAAAAGTAAGAATATCAAGAATCTCGTTATAATACCACATATACCCACGAACTGGAAAGTGCAAAAGAGACGAGAATTCGTTGGTAAAATCTGCGATATCATAGATGTGTTATTGAGTGGGAAGTTTGAACAAGCTATTCTTTTACCATTCCAAAGTGGTGTAGATGAAAGGTTATGTGATGAAATATTCCTGCATCTGAAACCAAAAGACCGTTCCTTGACCTACGTAGAAAAGGTAGTAAACGCTGACAAAACTATAAAAGATGCTTCTTTTGTGATCTCCTCCCGATTACATGGCATACTATTGTCTATCCTCAATGAAATTCCATTTATTGCCCTATCCCAGCAATCTAAGATCGTGAATTTCGTTGCCGAGAATTTCTCTTGCCATTTGGTTTATCCATTGGGGCAATTCGATCCTATTGAAATAGCAAGAGAAATAGAAAGAACGAATGAATCGAATAAAAGAAGGACCATCGCCTCTGTTCGAGCGAAATTGGAAAAAAGAGCGGAAAAAATGATGAAGTTATTATCATCGTTGTTAGATCAGATAGAGGGTTAAAAGCGTTTTATAGGTGGTTCATAAACTATTTTGATCACTACGCCGTATACGAGGAAATCTTTCGATGATTCCACCCAAACTGGCATATAATTAGGATTTTCAGGTAAAAGAATTACGTTACCCTTTTTGCCCGTATGATAATAACGGCAATATATCTTATTTTCGTAACTCGCTATTACCATGCGTCCTTCAGCTGGATTCATATCTTTTCTCGCAAATGCTATAGAATTTATACCAGCATAGGGGGACATAGCTTCGTCATAGATAAGGAAAGCAAAAGAATTATCTTGCGTTAAGGAAGGATCGACAGGTGAAACGAAATCGATAGCGACCAGGTTACCACTCTCATCCCCTTGCATCAAGGGCAACCAATTCGATATCGTAAGTCTTTTTCTGGTGCGTTTTACTGCCCTGGAGGGTTTTCTTTCCGTAGTTAGCCCAAAGAGATAATCCGTTGATGTATCGAATATCCTTGCAAACTTGTGCAAAGTAGCTGATGAAGGCTCATTTGCATTGGCTTCATATCTTGCTATCATAGTTTGAGACAAACCTACCATTTTACCTAATTCGATCTGGGTTAAATGCTTTTCTTTCCTCAATTTTCTAAGTAACTTTCCCTGAAAAGCCATGTTCAAAACTCACCTCCTATTGATTATAGTAATATCAGTTTGAATCATTATACCATAAATATACATTCATCCCCTCAATTCTCAGATAGAGGTCCACCATGGTCTTAGTCAAGATAATCCTGGAACCTTCTATAGTTCTCTGTTCAGGTAATTTAACACTTCAAAACAACATTATACATCAAAGACCCAAAACGGCTCTATGCCAAACTGTGTTGATGAAAATCTAAACAAGACTTTTCTCTCCTTCAACAATTCGGTAGAAGGTATATCTCGATGTGTGAAGTGTTGTAAGTGGTTGTGAAGTAAACCTATCGTTGTTTCGAGGCGAATGTGAGTGTACCTTAATGCTTGATTCGGTTAGTTTTGCAGGATTATGAGTGCGTGATCTGTGAAGGGTGTTGCAAGGCATAGCGAAGTGAACGAAGACTTTTCACTGGTGAATAACAGGATGTTATGAATGTGGCGGCGTTTAAGGAAGAACGCTCGCCACTGACCAGCGGAAAGTCGAGTGAACGAGCGAGAAATGCCTGCACCATCCCTGAACAGATCACACACTCATAATATGGACACTCACAACAGCCTCTCAACAACGATAGTGGTTTACCTCAATCACTCCATCAACTTTTTTATTATACAGCCCAAAACTTGATCTTTTTTGCACTTAATGATACACTAATTTTGAGATCTTTGACCGTAACTAACATGTGATTATACCTAAACATCACAGGGAAAGAGCGATAGGGGAATCTACCCCAGGAGATGGGGAATTCATTGCGGAGGTGACATATAATTGGCTAAGACAAACGTTTACGAAACTGCCCTTGAGCAATTCGAAAAAGCGGCAATGCTTATGAAATTGGATGAAAATCTCAAGAAGGTTCTCAGGAGGCCTAAGAGGGAGTTGCATGTTTCTATTCCTGTGAAGATGGATGATGGTAGGCTTGAGGTATTCGATGGCTACCGAGTTCAGCACAACATAGCAAGAGGTCCAGCTAAAGGAGGAATAAGATACCATCCCAACGTTACCCTCGATGAGGTTAGAGCCCTGGCATTTTGGATGACATGGAAATGTGCCGTTGTTGGTATCCCTTACGGTGGTGCTAAAGGTGGCGTAACATGCGATCCCAAGAAAATGTCCTCAGGGGAACTCGAGAGGCTTACGAGAAGGTATATCAGCGAGATATCCATAGTCATCGGCCCAACAAAGGATATCCCAGCTCCCGACGTCTACACCAATCCCCAGATCATGGCATGGATAATGGATACCTATAGCATGAATGTTGGATATTCCGTACCAGGTGTCGTTACAGGGAAACCCGTTGAATTAGGTGGATCAAGAGGAAGAAATGAGGCAACCGCAAGAGGTTTGACCTTTACTGTTATAAGAGCTGCAAAGCATACGGGGTTGGATCTAAGCAATGCACGTGTAGCGATACAAGGGTATGGAAACGCAGGTTCAATAGCAGCTCAGCTACTCTCCGAACAAGGAGCGAAAGTAATTGCGGTAAGTGATTCCAAAGGTGGTATATACAGCGAAGCAGGGGTAGACCCTATTAAGGTTTTGGAGCACAAAAGAGAAACCGGTAGTGTAGTGGACTTTCCTGGTACGAAAAGGATAAGCAACGAAGAATTACTTACCGTCGATTGTGATGTTTTAGTACCCGCTGCAGTTGAAGGGGTTATAACCAAGGAAATTGCTCAAGATATCAAGGCGAAGATCATCGCGGAAGCCGCAAATGGTCCTACTCTTCCAGAGGCAGATGAAATACTTTACAAAAAAGGTGTTCTCGTCATCCCTGACATTCTTGCCAACGCTGGTGGGGTCACGGTTTCCTACTTCGAATGGGTACAGGATTTACAATCGTTTTTCTGGAATGTAGAAAGGGTTAGAACCGAATTGCGAAGGATAATGGATGAGGCTTTCGATGGGGTAATGGAGATGAAAGAAAAGTACAACACAGATCCAAGAACGGCTGCATATATCCTGGCTATAAACAGAGTTGCGGAAGCTACAAGACTCCGGGGAATATATCCTTGAGCAAATACTAAATCTTTATTTATTCTCCCATAATATCTTTTTATTCACACAGGTCTTCCTCAGTAGCAGGAAGACCTGCTTTTGTGGTATTATTATAAAAACTGTATGTAAATGGGAGGGTTAGATGTGAAGATATGGTTCTCGCAAGATGATTTTAAAGAATACGGAGAAGGTATAACGGGGAAAGAGATCATCAAAAGGGATTTTCCAGAACTATCTAAAGAAGTAGTTGGATTAAAGGTGAACAATGAACTTATCGACCTTCATACTCCGATAAAAAAAGATTCTCGAATCGAATTCGTGAGATTAGGAGACAAAGGTAGTGAAGAGATATATCGTCATACGCTATCCCATGTAATGGCACAAGCGGTTAAGCGTCTTTTTCCAGATACGAAACTTGGTATAGGCCCTACCATAGAGAATGGATTCTATTACGATTTCGATATACCCGATAGGATAAGTGATGATGACTTGCCCAGGATAGAAGAAGAGATGAAAAAGATAGTAGATGCAGATCTCGAGATAGAGAGATTTGAGTTACCCCGAAATAAGGCTATAGAAAAGCTTAGGGAAATGGGGGAAATATACAAAGTTAAACTCGTTGAGGATATAAACGATGATGTTGTCTCTTTCTACAAACAGGGAGATTTCATCGATCTCTGTAAAGGCCCACATATGCCTTCTACGGGATGGATAAAAAATTTCAAACTTCTCAATGTATCGGGTGCATATTGGAGAGGCGATGAAAGAAATCCAATGCTTCAAAGGATCTACGCCACAGCCTTTGTAACCAAATCTGCACTCGAAGAATACCTAAAGGTAATGGAAGAAGCACGCAAGCGAGACCATAGGAAACTAGGCACTCAACTCGACCTTTATTCCTTTCATCCAGACGTAGCACCGGGTATGGTATTCTTTCATCCCAAAGGACTCGTGGTGAAGAACGAGTTGATCCGTGTGTGGCGTGATAAACATCATGAAAAAGGGTACCAGGAGATTCAAACTCCTTTGATATTAAACGAATCTCTATGGAGGAGATCGGGACACTGGGATCATTACAAGAACAACATGTACTTCAGCAAGATAGATAATGCCACATATGCGGTTAAACCCATGAATTGTCCAGGGCACATAATCATCTACAAATCGAAGATGAGGAGCTATCGAGAGTTGCCCATAAAGTTTTCTGAATTAGGGATAGTCCACAGATATGAAAAAGGTGGGGTCCTACACGGGCTGATGAGAGTCAGGGGCTTTACCCAGGATGACGCCCATGTCTTCTGCACGGAAGAACAGATAAAAGAGCAGATAATAGAGATCATAGAAATAATAGATTATCTATACGGTTTATTCGGTTTTTCCTATAACATGGAATTATCTACCATGCCAGAAGATCATATGGGAGATGAGAAAACCTGGGATAAAGCCACTGTTGAATTGAAGGCAGCACTCAATTCCACCGGAAAAGAATACGTTATAAACGAAGGCGAAGGGGCATTTTATGGTCCAAAGATAGATTTTCACATCAAAGATTCGATCGGACGATTATGGCAGTGTGGAACGATACAATTGGATTTCCTGATGCCAGAGAGGTTCGAACTCACGTACATTGGTGCAGATAACAAAGAACACAGACCCGTTATGATACATCGAGCGTTGTACGGTTCGCTCGAGAGATTTATGGGCATCCTCGTAGAGCATTTCGGTGGTGCATTTCCAACGTGGCTTGCCCCAATTCAAGTGAAGATCCTACCCATAGCGGATAGACATTTCGAATATGCCCGCGCTGTTGCTTCTAAACTCGATTCAGAACGCATCCGTGTGGAGGTGGATGCTAGAGATAGAAAGACGAGTTACAAAGTGAGAGAAGCTCAGATAGAAAAGGTCCCTTACATGGCGATAATCGGCGATAGAGAGGTATCGAACAACACGATAGCGATACGCCTTCGCTCAGGGAAAGATATAGGGCCACAGCCTCTGGATTCCTTTATAAACAAGATAAAAGAAGAGATAGAAACACTATCACTAACATCGGCATACGAGTGATTCCAATAGTCCAGAAGAATGTTGGCATCTTTTACAGAATTTTACTGCACCTCTCGATAAATGTATCTAGAGTATCTCTAAAAGTCTCGGCAGAATGAGCTATCCGTTTTAAGTGAAACTTGCCTTCTGGGGTTATTTCATATATTTTACGCGCAGGTCCTGGCCCAACAGTCTCCCAATTAGATCGAATGAAACCGAGTACTTCGAGTTCTGAGAGAATACGATATATGTTTCCCATCTGTCCTACTCCCTCGAGATATATTCCGAAATCCCTCAATCTATTCATCAATTCATAACCATGAGAAGGCTTTTCGGCAATGAGAAGGAGTATCTCACCTATCAGCCACCAATTCGCTCCGCTACCGATCCCTCCCTCCCACCTTCTTCCTCTTCTCCCCCCACCAGGGATCAATATCGATGCACCTCCTGCATTACCACCTGCCGCGTCCCATGCCTCTACCAAAACCTTGTCCCATGCCTCTTCCCATGCCTCTTCCTAGACCTCTACCCATTCCTCTTCCAGGTCTTCCCACATTCATGCCTCTCAATGCAGGATTTTCAGAGTTCGGTCTTATGGCATGCGTTGGACATACGTCGAAGCATTTTCCACAACGAGTGCATAGAGCATTGGATATCCTTGCCTTCCCTCCGTTCATAGTTATCGCTCCTGGTATAGGACAAGCCTTGACACAATTTCCACATCCCACACATTTGTCTTCTCTAACCCATGGCATTTCTTTTCCTCCTTTTTTCAGAATCTATTTAACTTACCTTCTTTCCAAGCATGCAAATTATCCTTTGCGGATCCTGGTATAGCCCTGTAGATCTCTATTCCAACACCCTGGAGAGCAGTAAGGGCATTCGCTCCAACATCTTTTGTTATAAGTACCTGCACGTTCTTATCCGATAAGAGACGTGTTGTCTTTGGACCCATACCATGTGCGTCTAAATCGGTATTTTCATAATATTCGACTTCGTTTTTATCCTCATCGAAAATGATGAAGAATGGTGCCCTTGCAAACCTATCACTTAGTTTAGCATCTTCACTTTTCTCCTCTACGGGAATTGCGATCCTCATCTTTTTACCTCCTATTTCAAGATTTTTCATATACGCCAATCCGTTTTTATCGAATAATTCCACTCACATCGACGATGTTCATCGAGACAGATCGATCTTTCAATGACCATAGTGGATCAATTTATCTTTTGCATTATACAAGGATCTTTCGCAATTTTGCATATATGTTCAATATAGCCTTACCTGCTTTACTGTTCGGAAAATGTATGATGGGCTTTCCTTCTCTCGTTGCCACTTCAACAGTCTCATCGAATGGGATCTTTCCCAATATTTCAAAGTTTTCCTCACGACAATATCGTTCTATACTTCGCGATTCCTTCGTATTCAGATCGGCCTTATTTATTACAACCCCAAATCGTCTCTTGAAGCGCTGTATTGTTTTAACTATCCTTGTGAGATCGTGCAGTCCTGAAGTAGTTGGTTCTGTAACTACTACTATATAAGTTGCCCCAGTTATAGAAGATATTGCAGGACACCCTATGCCAGGAGCTCCATCTATGAGTACGAATCTTTTCTTCAGCCTTTCTCCTTCTTTTATAGCCAATTTCCTGATCTCTGCCACGAGCCCTCCAGAAGCATCTTCACCAGGATTTAGACGACCATGGGAAACCGGTAGAGAATCGGAAAAAGCCCGATGATATTCGCCTTCTTTCGCCTCAACAAGGGATATAGCCTTTACAGGGCAGGCAATGACACATGCCCCACATCCCTCACAGGCATAAGGATCTATTTTGTAATGCCCATCGTTATACAGCACGGCATCGAATCGGCATACATCCTTGCAGATCCCACATCCCGTACATTTATCGAGTGATATAGTCGCTTTCTTTCCACCGTAAAATTCAAAACTTTCCACATCTTCGAGATCGAGCAAAAGATAGAGGTTGGGTGCATCCGCATCGCAATCGGCCACAACATGATTTTCGAACAAAAAGGCCAATGATCCAGCAAGAGTAGTCTTACCAGTTCCACCTTTTCCACTCACGATTGCTATCTGTATCACTTTGCGATCACCTTGATCTTGTCGAACATCTCTTCAAATATCATTCTCCATTTCGGAATGTCCCTTGTGAACAACCTACCCTCGGAATACAGAGTTGCTATTTCCTTACTGAATGGAATACGGTTCAGTATAGGAATACCTGTCTGTTTCGAGAATTCTTCTATACCGTCGAACCCCACATCGTATCTGTTCACTATTATAGCCGATGGTATTTCCATCTCTCTTACCACCTCTACGGCCATCTTCAGATCACTCAAACCGAACGGTGTTGGTTCGGTTACCAGAATGGTAAAATCCATTCCACGAATGGATTCCACCACAGGACATGAAGTTCCTGGAGGTGCATCGATTACGACTACATCTGCACTTTCATCGATGTACCTTTTGAGTTGCCTTATAACTTCTACTCCAGAAAGCTCACCTATGTTAAGGATCCCCATACCGTATTTTAAGGAGCTACTTATGTCTCCCAATCTGATCTTACCGATCGATCTGGGCACCTCATCGATGGCGTTCGTAGGACATACCATCTTACACGCCCCACATCCCTTACAAAGAGAATCGAAAACGTATATGCCACCAGAAAAGGATATCATCGCCCCGAACTGGCAGACCTTAACACATTCCCCACAGTTTATACAGACATCCTTATCAATAACAGGTTTAAGTATATTTACAGATTCCTCGTAAGAAAAGCGAATTGGAAAAAATAGATGTGTATCTGGCTCCTCAACATCAGCATCCAACAATTGGACCTTAAGATGCTTGGAGAGCACCCAAGCCAGATTCGTCGCAACCGTCGTCTTCCCAGTTCCACCTTTACCACTCAAAATCGCGATCTTCAACATGACATCCTCCATAAAGGTCACGGTAAAGAATACATTCTTTACCGTGACCAAACTATTACATTATTTACCACCACCATCTCCAACCTCTGCCCCAACCTCTACCGAATCCAAAGCCTCTGCCAAACCATCCCCAGCCTCTACCATAACCGTAATATGGGGCATAAGCTCCCCAATAGGTATATGGTGCTGGAGGGTAGTAAAATGCTCCATAAGGTCTGTAATAAGGTGCTCCATAGTAACCGTAGGGCCTTAAATATCCGCTACACCATCCTAAACCTCTACCGGTCATAGGGCCAAGTCCTGCGGGACCAGTACCATCTAACGCTGGCATGAGCTCACCTCCCTTCGGTCTCTAACTCTTTAAGCCTTTCATTAACTCCTCTGAGTTCATTTTCAAGATAACCCTTATAATCTAGCAACATCTGTTTTTCCTCTTCGGGTGTCATCCTCGGAGGGTATCCATATGGAGCTCCATATGGGCCACCCCATCCATATCCAGGGCCGTATCCACCCCATCCGTATCCGGCTCCATAACCTCGACCCCAACCTCCATAGGGACCATAATATCCATAAGCCATATCTTCTCACCTCCTATATATGTAATTTACATATATAGTACAACAGATTTCTATCTTTGTCAAGACCCCGAATTTAGGTCTGGGCATTTTTGGGTGAGGGAATAAGCGATCATCTATTTCACAACGTTTTGCGTTATTTAGATGAGGTCGAACACTTCATAACCCATTGAAGGATTTTTCCACTACGAAGACTTACTTGGTGGGCGGTACCAGCCGGTATTATGAAGATATCACCTTTCTTTACATTGTATTGAATCGGAGATACAATGCCATTACCTCTATATTCCCCAGGACTGATTTCAACACTTTCTGTAAGCGCTTTACCAGTAGATACGATAGCTTCGCCATCGATTACGAGGTAGATGTCATGAAAGTACCGATGTATTTCTGCTTGTCCCTCCATGGGAGATTCCAATTCGACCAATTTAACCGAAAGTCCTGAGCCTTCGAAAACTACTTCATTTTTATTGAAAATCCCTGGACTCGATATCGATAACTTTATTGGAAACTCAGTCATGCTTTTTACTCCTTCCCAAAGTGATTCTTACTAACTTGAATATATCTCCGCCAAAGAGTGTTAAAAGGATAAGGATTATCAAAGCAAAACTAATAGGACGAGTTAAGAAAGGGATGAAACTACCTTTGGTCTTTATCAGTCCTACCCTTAGATTGTCTTCGATCATAGGACCAAGGATTATACCAAGAATCATCGGAGGAAGAGGTACGTTTAAGGCTTCGAGAAGGTAACCTATCACACCAAAGATAAGCATGATGTAAATATCAAAGAAACTATTACGCATCGCATATGAACCGACTATCGAAAACATTATCACAGCAACAAGAACCACATTTCGAGGTAATTTTAAAGTTATACCATAAATTTTAATCCCAAGATATCCGATCAGGACGAGAAAGATC
>WFSK01000233.1 GCA_015486095.1 Thermotogae bacterium | reverse complement strand
CTGCAACGACAGAGGATCTTCCGAAATCGAAACCTCTGAAAGCATAGATATACATCTGAAGAGCCAAAACGTTCGAAGCACCTCCGGGTCCCCCCATAGTCGCCACGTATACGATGTCAAATATCTTCAACTCCCATAGGAGTGTCATAGTTACAACGACGATTGTGATAGGTTTGAGAAGAGGTACCGTTATATTAAAAAACATCCTTATCCGCGACGCACCATCCAGCTGAGCCGCCTCATATAGGTCCTTTGGTATGGTCTCCAACCCCGCGGAATACAGGATCATGCTAAAACCTGTCCAGAGCCAAACGGAGCCAAGTATAAGGGAAAAAAGAGCTGTTTCAGGATAAGCAGTCCACGTTTTAGGTGTAAATCCTATAAGGTTCAGAAATGCGTTAACTACGCCAATATTCTTATCGAAGAGAAAACGAATCATAACCCCTCCGGTGATCATCGGCATTACCATGCCTAAGAATATGATCGATTTTATTATGAAGCCACCCTTTACCTTCCTGAGATAAACAGCGAGGATAAGTCCTAAAGAAGTGGTGAGAGGTAGATGTATCAATATCCAAAGTAAATTGTGAAAAAGGGCTCCCAGAGGGAATTCCCCCTTTGAAAGCCCTTCAAGATTCACTATGTCTCTACTTGTAAGAACGCTAACGTAGTTCTTAAGGGTGAATTTACCATGTGAGAAAAAACTCAGAGATATCGTCCTCAAACAAGGATAGAGGACGAAGACCCCGATCAATATCAAGGCTGGAAGCACAAAAATAGTGAAATGCGAGATCTTCGCCCTTCTACCCATGTTCTTTTCTCCTTATTTCGGCATCTTCTCGTCTAAGACGCGGAGAACATCATCGAGTCTATCGGGCTTAACCCATAGAAGTTTGAGTTGATCCCAGAATGCTGTCTGAAATTCTCCACCTATGGTATCGTCAAGATCGTTGAGATTTGTTACTCCCTTTGCCAATTCAGCTACACCTTTGTCCACAGCTGGGTAAACGCTGAGGGGCACACCAAGGTTTGTAGCGATATGTCCTCCCAATCTTGCAGATATGGTCTGTCCTTCTCTTCCCACCAAGAATGCAGCGAGTTTCTTTGCATCCTCTACATTTTTAGAGTATTTGGGAACGAAAAGACAGTCGGGACAGAATACCATACCTTTACATCCGGGTAGTGCAAATACACCTAAATCATTGGGATTATCTACCATCCCTGTGATCCAGCTTCCCATGAAGTAGAGTGCATATTCGCCGTTCCACCATTGCTTTAAGATCGTTGTCCATTCTGTTGGCTCACTGAAATATCCACTCTTCAACAAGAAAACGAGTTTCTCAAATATAGCCTTAACCGTGTAGCTTTCCCATTTGATGTTTCCAGCAATGAGATCCTTATCGAGGTTTGGCCCTCCAAATGTGATCAAGAAATGCTCTGTCACATCGGAGAGTGGCCAGCCTGTACCATCACCACTTGCAATAGGAGCCTTGATACCAGGGATCATTTTTATCTTCTGCAGAAGTGTTACGAATTCATCCCAAGAATGTGGAACGGTTAAACCGTATTTGGCAAAGAAGGACTTTCTATACCAGAATCCTGGTTTGATCTTTCCTGTGAATGCAGCACCGTACAATTTTCCATTAACCTTCATAGGTGTTAGGATCCCGGGAACGAATTCACCTTCATTAACCACATCACTGAGATCAACCGCATGCTTTATGTTCTTGGAAATCCAGCTGGCATTCATAAATATCACATCACCAGGAGTTCTTTTAGCGTTGAATTGAGCAGGAAGCATGCTTCTGAGATCTTCAAATCTGTAGGTTCTGTATTCTACCTGTATCCCCGTCTTCTCTGTAAAGGCCTTCAGAACTGGCATAAAACCTGCCTTCTCAGCACCAGCCCATGGGCCTATAACTGTAAGCTTCGTGGCAAGACCAAGAACCGACACCATCAATATGCACAAGGCTAAAACGATAGCAAACTTCTTCAACATTCTTTCTTCCTCCTCCTTTGGTTTTGAAAGTGGAACTCAAGACAAGATTTCAGAAAGGTTTACAAAGCTATCTGTCCATTTCTCACCTCCTTCTCATTCGTCTCCCCACCCCCAAAATTTCTAACCTTGAAATAATTATAACAGATCGATCGGTTTATGTCAACCCTTCGAATTGCCTCACGAAAAATCTATATGAAACAGAATCGTTGTCTCATTTAAGATACTACGATCTTTGTCAAGGGGGAAACATAGATTTTTATCCTTCGTTTTGTCTTTTGTAATGTGATTTATTCAGGTACATCTGATGGGCTATGAGAAGAAGTTCTGTCTCTTATACACAT
>WFSK01000232.1 GCA_015486095.1 Thermotogae bacterium | reverse complement strand
GGTTTTAGAACAATTAGAAGAATCTGGCATTCACCCTGATATAATTGTGGGTACGAGTATGGGAGCAATAATAGGTGGTGCTTATGCTGAAGGAATGAGTCTGGATGAAATAAAGAATGCAATACACACTTTTCTCAAAGAAGATCTGTTCTCAAAGGCTAAACTATCGCTGCTCGATAAAGGAACACTGGGTCTATACGATAGTGCGGTTATCATTAGCTTTTTTAAACGTTATCTGGATGATAGAAGGATAGAAGATCTACCCATCGAGTTTGTAGCCATCGCTACGAACCTGAAAGATGGAAGAGTAGGATACTTCACTAAGGGAGATCTCGCTACATGTATTATGGCAAGCTCTGCTGTACCGGGTATATTTACTCCTGTTGAGGTAGGGGGAGAACTTTACTGCGATGGAGGTTTGATAGAAAACCTCGGTATCAAGATCGCACGAAAGATGGGAGCGGATTTGGTGATCGCTTCTGATGTAGGATGGCATCCTTTAACCGATCTCCCGAATTGGCTCAACGATATCTTATCCTATCTTAAAAAAGGCTATTATGAGATGAGAAAGGAAGAAAAACCCAAGAAAGATATAACTTCTTATTTCGATGTCCTTTATAATGCATCTATATTTTGGAACATAGAACAAGAATTTACGGATAAAAAGAACAGTGCTTATGCAGACATAGTTATAACACCTATAGACGAAAATGATCCTTTGTATTATACTGCTTTTAAAAAGATCGGATATTTTGAATCACTTGGTAGGAAAGCCGTTAAGGCTGCGATTCCTGAGATAAAGGAGTATGAGAAAGAGAAAGGAGGCAAAAGATGATGCGTTATTTTTTGAGGATCTATGGGGATCCAGTGCTTAAGAGAAAGTGTGAACCCGTGGACGAGATCGATGATGAAATGAAATCCATCTCAGAGAAGATGTTTGAGATCATGTATGCCAACGACGGAATTGGTCTTGCGGCTCCACAGATAGGGGTTTTGAAGAGGATAATCGTTGTGGAGGTGGAAGGAAAGAGTCTCACTTTGATAAATCCTGAGATAATATGGCAGAGTGATGAAACGGAAATAACAGAAGAAGGATGTCTATCGTTTCCAGGAATCTTTACGGAGGTCGAAAGGGCGAAGAGGACAAGAGTAAAGTATATCACCATCGATAATGAGGAAAAGGTGGTAGAGGGAGAAGGCCTTTCTGCTCGAGTCTTTCAGCATGAGATCGACCATCTGAATGGCATTCTCTTCATAGATCGTATATCCGTTGCAAAGAGAGAGATGCTTAAGGGAGAACTCGAAGCGCTCAAAAGGCAGTACAGAAAAAGAAAGTACGTGCTGTGAAAGAGAAGTTTGTGGTAACTACGGCCCACAAGGCCTCTGTTATCATGGAAGAAAATGCCGTTAAGCTTGCAGAAGAGCTTGGGACTATTTACATTCCTCGACGGCAGTTTCGAGAATATATTCGGAAGAATACAGTTGACTTCTATTACGTCGTTGAGGACAAACGTTTGGTAATACGATGCAATGATGAACGTTTATTCTTTCATCCATCCCTGGCGAAGGTTAGAAGGAAAAACATAAAGATGGGTCAGAGAGATTATCTATTAGAAGCTCTAGAATTGAAAGGAAATGAACGGATATTAGACGGTACGTTAGGACTTGCCTCAGAGGCGATCCTCATAGCGGACAGCTTGAATGATGAAGGTTCGATAATTGGATTAGAAGGTTCGAAACACATATATACGATAGTGAAATGGGGAATGGAGAGATATGAAGGTGAAGAATGGATTGTCATTGCCTTAAAGCGAATATCTATTCATAACACGTTGTTTTTGAAGTTTGCGAGTTCTCAGCCAGATGATTCTTTTGATATCGTTTATCTCGATCCGATGTTCGAACATCCGAATATGGCATCCTCTTCCATGAATCCTATGAGAGCCTTCGCCATATATGATGGCATTACTTCTCGGGACATAGAAGAGGCTAAGAGAATTGCTAAGAAGAAAGTAGTTATAAAATCTAAAATGAGTGATTCATTGTTCAAAAGGATTCATGTAGATAGAATAATGGGTAGCAGAAAAAGTGGGGTATTGTACGGAGTGATAGATCTGTAATGGAGAGAAAGACCGTAAGGGTAATAGTAGGTCCAACCGGTGTTGGGAAGAGTGCATATGCATTGAGGCTTGCATCGAAAATAGGAGGAGAGATCGTATCTGCGGATTCGATGCAAGTATACAAATATATGGATATAGGAACCGCTAAACCAACTCTGGAGGAGAGGAAAATAGTCCCCCATCATCTGATAGACATCGTTTATCCAGATGAAGAATACAACGTGTATAAGTTTAGGATGGATGCGTTGCGCGCCATAAGAGAGATTTTCGAGAGAGGAAAAGAACCGATAGTCGTTGGAGGAAGTGGTCTCTATGTAGAAGCACTGATAAGAGGGATCTTCGATGGTCCTTCTCGAGACGAACGATTGCGTAAAGAATTGATAAATGAGGAGAGTTGTAAGGGAAAAGGTTATCTCTGGGAGAAGTTAAATGAAGTAGACCCTGTATCGGCAAGACGGATACACCCCAACGATACCAAGAGAATTATAAGGGCATTAGAGGTATACATTAAGTCTGGAAGAAGACTCACGGATTTCTTGACACAAAGCACGTCTTCAGAATATAATTACGATATCGAATATTTATATATGGATAGAAGTGCTCTGTACGAGCGAATAGATCGCCGAGTGGAGCAGATGATAAAACAAGGGCTAATAGAGGAAGTCAAAATGCTAATGGCGAAGGGATATGATGAAACACTTCAATCCATGAAAGCCATAGGATATAAGGAGGTGATAGCATATCTCAAAGGGGTCTACGATAAGGATGAGATGATCCGTGTACTGAAGCGTAATACTCGAAGGTTTGCAAAACGTCAGATTTGCTGGTTCAAAAGGTATACACTTAGGAAGGTCGAGATCGATTAAGTGGTGAAGTTAGTTTACTTTTTTGATTTTTGAAGGAGGAGAACCAAATGGTTGCTAAAGGAGCATTACAATTGCAAGATAAGATCCTCAATACGTTAAGAGTCAATAAAGTGGAAGTGAAGATCTACTTGGTAAATGGGTTTCAAATACGTGGAGTGATCAGATCATTTGATAATTTCACTCTCCTAATAGAAAGTGGAAAGCAGCAGACTTTGTTGTACAAGCATGCGATAAGTACACTCGTTCCAACTGCTTACATAAGGTTTAAGGAAGAGAAAGTCCCACAGAAAGAAAAGGAAGCTCCTGTAGAAGAGCAAGAAAAGGGAGAAGAAGAAAAAGAAGAATAGGAGGAATAAAAATAAAAAGCGATAAACGAGTCTTTATAGGAATAATAATATCTTTCCTTTTAATCGTAGCAAGTATCACCTACGCTCAAGGTATAGAGTTCCCTCGCTATGGTTTTCCTATTAAGATCCCTCCCAAATTGACTTCTACGTTTGGAGAATATAGAAAGAGTAGCCAGGAGCTCGAACCTCATTTTCACTTCGGTGTGGATTTTTCAACCGAATGGAAAAAGGGTCTTGAAATAGTAGCTGTTCAAGATGGTTATATCAGGCGTATAGTTGTAGATAAAGATGATCTTTATGGTTGTCAGGTTGTTATAGTTCATCCAGAGGGCTACATTTCTTTGTACGCTCACCTCTCGGCATTCGCCGGTAATATTCAAAAGATAGCCAGGATGCTTGAAAATGAATTTTGGAAAACGGGTAACAAGAAGATAGTTGTGAATTTTAAGCCAAACGATGTCGTGGTCAAGAAGGGAGAAGTTATAGGTTATTCTGGTACAACAGGTGTTGCTCCTGTTCCACATTGTCATCTGGAGATACGTTCTACAGATGAAAAATGGGTTTACAATCCACTGATGTTTCTACCACTCAAAGATGATGGTGCCCCAATAGTTTTGGGAGAAGTATCGATTAATGGGGTAAAATATACCCCCGACGAAATAGAGAATTCTGTAGTATATGTCAACGGTACGACATTTCCTGATATGAAGATCTCTGCCGCTGAAAAAAGTGGATACAATGTGCGAGGTATCTATAGGATAAGAATGAAGGTTAATGATAGGCTGGTCTTCGAGCTGAGATTCGATAAGATGAAGTTAGATGAATTCAGGAAAGGAAAGGTGATCTATTCCGAAAATTCGAATTCCTTCAGCCATCTTTACAATCTTACCATCCCTTCAAATGTTCATTTAACTCCTATTAAACTCAATAATACTCAATCTTTGTCTGTTAAAAGGAAGTGTAAGATCGATATAATAGTCTCGAATTTCTGGGGGAGAGAAAAGAGGATCGAATTCTTCATTCAGAGAAGACCGTAAAATGAAGGAGAACTTAGTCACGAGTGAGCACAAATTTTCGCGAATTCTGTGTTTATGATCTTTTCCTCCTGTTTATTTGCATATTATTACGGTTATAGATCGGTTCTCAATATGTAATATCGTTTCCCAATCCCTTCTTTTATTATGCCATCAACTTGCATCACAGTTAAGAGATATGATAATCTACCAATAGGAATATCGGTTTCCAATGCTATCTTATCAAAAGTATCATTACCTTTCATTATGGCATTCACGATCTTCGTTTGTTCTGGATTCAGGGTTATCTTTTCTTCTCTTGAAGAATATCCTTTTGGTAATAGATGCTCATATTCACATAACACATCATCGGCAGAGGATATTAGTTTTGCACCTTCCTGGATTAGACGATTCGTCCCTTTGCTGTTAACCCTATCTATATTACCTGGAACAGCGAACACGTCTCTGTTTTCACTCAAGGCGATCTTAGCTGTGGTCAATGACCCACTTCTACTAGCAGCTTCCACTACTATTACGCCCAGGGAGATACCAGCTATAATCCTATTTCTGCGTGGAAAATTCCATCTATAAGGGCGCATGCCAAATGGGAATTCCGTAATGATGCATCCTTGTTTCTTGACTTCTTCATAAACTCTCAAGTTGTATGAAGGATAGACGATATCCATTCCGCATCCAGAAACACCAAGGGTATAACCATTAGAATTGATAGCGGTTTTGTGAGCTACACTGTCTATACCATTTGCAAGTCCACTCACGATTATTACTCCAGACTCAGCCAACTTGCGAACGATGTTTTCAGCACAATTCGCTCCATAATCTGTCATCTTCCTGGAACCCACAACTGCGATCATTAAGTCTTGTTTTAAAATACCTAAGTACGATCCCTTGGCATATAACAAAATAGGAGGATAATATATCTCCTTTAAGCGAAGTGGGTAAGTGGGTGAATCATAGGTTATTATATCTACACCATATTTTTTTACCTTCTCCATCTCTATCTTTAATCTCTCTTCATCTTTCTTCTCGAGAAATCCTTTATACTTGAGTACAGATACACCTTCTATTTTCTTTATTTCGCTTATCGAGGCATTATACGCGTGGGAGATATCGCCATTGAACGATTCTACAATGCGATTAACTTCATCCCCACCAAGAGAAGAAAACAGATTAAAACCCAACCAATACAAGAGTTTTTCGTTCATCCTATCTCAACAAAGAATGACTACGGCAACACTGTAGTCTTTTTCATGGGATATGGAAATGTTGACAGCATTTATCCCTTTTTGACGTTTGAATTCCTTAATAGTTTCATTTGGAGCTAAATAGGGTTTACCGTTGCTGTCATCCAGTATTTCTATTGCTTTAAAGGGGATAGCTCCCAAACCTACCCCTGCTGCCTTTAAAAATGCCTCCTTCGCCGCAAATCTCCCCCCGTAATATTGGAGTGACTCCTTTCTCTTCTCACCTATTTCCTGCTCTCTATTGCTGAATAACCTCTTTCTCAAGGATTCGGAGCTAAGTCGGCGATTCAAAACGATATCAATTCCGATTCTTGGGCACCTCATACCGAAATAGTGATCATAGGTTGATCCGTTTCTACATTTGCCCCTTTAGTTACATTTATATTCTTTACGATTCCTTCACAGGGAGAAAGAATGTTATTTTCCATCTTCATTGCTTCCAAGACGAGGAGTAAATCCCCATTTTTCACTTTCTGTCCTTCTTTTACTTTTATATCTACTATTACTC
>WFSK01000231.1 GCA_015486095.1 Thermotogae bacterium | reverse complement strand
TGGTCTTTTCCTCTTGCCTCTTCCAATAGTAAGGGTTGAAAGAAGGAAGAAGTGGATCAAATACCTTGAAGCAGTGATCTTAACTTTGAGAGATGAAATAGGTTTTCACCTCAAAGAGGGGCTCGATATATACATCACGAGTGATATACCTGTAGGTGCCGGGCTTTCGAGTTCCGCTGCTCTCGAAGTGGCGTTGATCTTTGCATTGAATCACCTCTTCTCTCTCGGTTTATCACCCATTCAGATCGCAAGATTTGCCCAGAAGGCAGAAAATGAGTATGTGGGTGTGAAGTGTGGAATAATGGATCAATTCATAAGCCTTATGGGTAAGAAAGATAAGGCTATACTTTTGAATACCTCGAATATGAATTACGAATATGTCCCTTTGCCACTAAACGACGTCAGGTTCGTACTCTTCGATACCAACGTTCACCATGAGCTAAGAAACAGTGAATACAATGTAAGGCGTTCGGAATGTGAAATAGGTTTAGAACGCTTACAGAACGCTTTCGGTGGCATAAAGACACTTGGCGATGTAACAGAGGGACAGATAAGAAGGAAGAAAGACATATTTTCAGAGAATGTGTATAAAAGAGTACTCTACGTCGTACAAGAGAACCAAAGGGTATTGAAGATGGTCGAGGCTTTGAAGAATAAGGCATATGACGAAGTCGGCAGATTGCTCTACGCCTCCCATAACGGTTTGAAATACCTTTATGAGGTCAGCTGTCCCGAGCTCGATCTTATAGTAGATCATCTGCGAGAGAGTGAAGGAGTAATTGGGGGGAGGATGATGGGAGGAGGATTTGGTGGATGTGTTCTTGCTTTGATACACAAGGATTATGAAAGGGATGTGTTTAACCTCATAGAAGATAGATACTACATCGAATTCAAGAGAAAACCCCTGATATATCCTATCTCCATAACCGATGGAATTGCCTTTTAAAAGCTGGTATTTGAACTGTGTTGAGTAAAGTTATATCGCTGTCAAGATCTGGTATGAATGCCTCTTAATCGATGTTCACTAAGTTGTGTTTTCATATAAAACCTTTACTCTAACCATGATTTTTGTTATTATAACAGTAGATAATAAAGGTTACTCTGGTAAGGGTTGTTATGAATGGGTATAGAAGAGCTAAATCTCGTATCGATAGAATTGAAGAAAGGCGATTTCGTATACGTGAAGGGAGAAATCGCACGTAATATTTACCTGCTGATCGAAGGTGAAATCTCCTTAGAGGCGCCGAAGTTATTTCATCTAACTGCAGGTCCTGATAATATAATTGGACTATATGAGGTTTTGGCTGGAAAGAATTATCTCTCGAATGCCATTTGCACCTCGAATGTAACCGCTGTGATCATTCCAGGCAATAGGGTACTGGAGTATGCCCGAAAAGATAGTTCCTTTCTTGCAAAAATTTTCTCCAACCTCTTTCAACTTCTCTCGAAGTTTCGTTTTTTGATGGCTAAACCTCCGGAAGAAAACGAAAACTTACGCTATGAAATGGCTCTCTTCAATGCCTTTATGTACTATGCCAAACGAAGGGATAAGAAAAATGCCTTGAAGATATTCGATGTTTACAGTGCCAATTTCCCATCTGGCACCTATTCGGTAGATATGATAGATTTTATAAACAAAGCCTTCGTTTCAGGAGAAATAAAGCCTCAATTACCCAGTGTAGAAGTAGAAGCATACCAAAAGGCTATAAATATGTATTTGATAGAAAAGGACCCCTTAGAGGCAAGGATATATTTGAAAGCCTTCGTAGACTCCTTTCCCAAATCTAAATGGCTTCCAAATGTGTACATGATACTTTCAAAGATAGCCAGAGAAAATCAAGATAAATTCGAAGAGATCAGAGCATTGAAGATGTTGATATATGAGGCTCCCTCATCTGAACTGGCACCGCAGGCCCTCTTCGAATTAGGAACCCGATTGTATACCGAAGGTGAATATATGGGGGAAAAGATGTTGATGCAGCTGATCTTCACCTTCCCGCAAACGTCATACGCTGAACGCGCCAGAAAATTGATGGGTGTGTAGGGAGAGATACGATTATGGCAGATATACGGATCGGAAAATTGCCAGAACTCTACGAAAAGCTTGGAAAAGAGTATAAAAGTGGTGAAATAATCTACTTAGAAGGAGAAAAGGCCTCAAAATTCTATGTAGTCTATGAAGGTAAGGTAAACATAATAAGGTTTTTACCAGATGCACAAAGACTCATCAATATCTTGTATGATGGACAGACGTTCGGAGAAAATTGCATATTGGATGGAGCAAGATATGAAGAAAGTGCCATAGCTGCAGTGGATAACACAAAGGTCATTGCCATACCCAAAAAGGGGATGATCAATCTTATACAACAAAATTCTCCTTTTACCATGGACTTTATACGACTGCTGATATCCAAGATATCCGAGGCATTGAATTATTTACAGATAAAATGGATACCAGATAGTGAGATAAAGATAGGGCAAATTCTATTGGCACACTTCGGCAGATTTGCCAATACGAAGAAGATGAGTATAGAAGAGATATCTTCCATATCTGGTCTGAACTTAGAAGCCACAAAGACTGCCCTGGAGAAACTTTGCTCTTCTGGATATGTTTCCTTAGAAGATAACGAGATCTCCATTGTGAGTGCCCAAAACCTTCGCTCATATCTCCTTCAACTCGGAAGAAAGTGATCCCACTTGCACAAAAAGATCTGCATAATAGATGGTTACGTAGATGAACCTGCCAACCTGGGTGTTCCTCCATATATTTCAACGTATCCAAGATATATAGCAGGAGCCTGTTTATTATTTGGCAGTGATGTATCATACATTACGATAGATTCTTTACGTCCCAGAAAACGATGGGATTTTTTAAATTCATTCGACATCGTGATCGTGATCGCCGGTATTACCGTTCCAGGGCATTACGTCGGTGGGACTCCCATTTCTCTCTTCGAGATAAATCGTATTGGTAAAGAATGTAAATTCCCTTTGAAGCTCCTGTGTGGTCCAATCCATTTTGGTTATACCTTACATGGGGGAACCAAAGCGATATATGCAAAACCCGAAGGTTTTGATCACATTCTATCGTATGATCCCGAATATTTCATATATGGCCTACTTTCTAAGGGTGAAGTGGAAGAAGGTCTTAGAGATTATAAGTTTTTAAAAGACATAGCAATAGCAGGGGCTGAGATCGTATCTCAACACCCAAATTTCCCTTTTATCATATCCGAGATAGAGTTATCCCGTGGTTGTGATAGAAATACTTACTGTTCCTTTTGCACAGAACCCCTTTACGGTAAAATGCGTTCAAGACCACCAGAAGATATCGTAGAAGAGATCAAGGCACTGTACAGGGCAGGATGTAGATACTTCCGACTCGGGAGGCAGAGCAATGTATTTGCCTACGGAGCCGAAGAAAGAAATGGAAAATTTATACCCAAAGAAAAGCCACTCTCCACCTTGCTAAAAGAGATAAAGAAAAATATACCCGATATAAAGACATTGCATTTCGATAATGCGAACCCCATATCGATAACACTTTATCCCGAGGTCAGTCGAAGGATGTTAGAAACGATAGTTGAATACGATACTCCTGGAGATGTTCTCTCTTTTGGAGTAGAATCTTTTGACAGAACCGTTATAACGAAGAACAACATAGGGGGAGAACCGGAAGAGATAATAGAGGCGATAAAGCTGGTGAATGAAGTGGGAAGCGTTAGGGTTGATGGCATTCCAAAGCTTTTACCTGGGGTGAATCTGTTATATGGTTTGATCGGAGAGAGTAAAGAAACGTATGAGGTAAATTTGAATTACCTTAAGAAGATTCTGGATATGGGCTTACTTCTGAGGCGTATAAATATAAGACGTGTGATATATTTCGAAGATACTCCCTTGGGGAGATATGTACAAAAGCATAGATTACGCATCGACAGGAAGATATTTGAACACTACAAATACAGGATAAGGGAAGAAGTAGATAGAGAGATGATAAAAAGGGTATTTCCTATTGGTGCAATCCTTCGTGGAGTAATATCTGAATATCATGAGGGTAATACAACATTTGGCAGACAACTCGCTTCCTACCCAATTCTGGTCGGCATACCTATGAAATTGCGACTGAGACAGGAATTGGATGTGATCATAACAGGACATGGAAAGCGCTCCGTTACTGGTGTACCTTATCCGATAGAGATAAACTCCTTACCTGTTAAGGCACTTGTTGCCTTACCCGGAATAGGTATTAAACGTGCGAAGAGAATCGTCGTAAATCGACCCATAAAGAATATAGATGAATTGGAACATATAATCGAAGATAGAATAGACCCAAGATTCAGAGACGGGTTATCTTTCTCAACACGTTAGATGCAACGCTGCTACCACGCGTGTTTGTGCATACAATCGATTGTACAGTTCTACTGCCTCGCCCGTTCTTTCTGTACGAATCTCTATTCCCTCATGTGCCAAAAATTCTTCAACTTCCGGTGGCACATTCATCATGCCATAAGCACCAGTCCCTATTATCAGTATCTTCGGTTTTGCCTTCAACGCCTCATCCAAATCATCGATGCACAAATGATGTCCGCTCTTCCGCCACCAATTGTTGTACACTCCATCGGGTAGGATTATCACATCATTCACATATTTTTTACCGTCGATCACGATCTCACCAAATCGATATGAATCTACCTTCGGCATTAAGATCCGATCCTTTCCAAGTTTATCACAACTACAATTATACTCACTTCGCTCTGAAAAATAAATATTCCGAAGGCCATATAGTAAAAAAGTTGATGGAATGATTGAGACAAACCGTATCGTTGATTCGAGGCAGGTGCGAGCGTACCCTATGCTCTATTCGGTTGGTTTTGCATCGGACCGCATCGAGTGTTCGGTAGAGGACATATCTTGATGTGCATCGTTGATGTGAACGAACACGTTGCTCGCTTCTGTCGGTAGCATATTGTTCTGCATCGGGCATTCTTCCGTAAATGCCGATGTACTCAAAGCATCCTGTTTCTCGCCAATATGCTACCTTCCTCCAGCTTCGCAACCGTTCACAGCACTTCCACATCAAGATATGTCCCCTACCTCATTTGCTATGTGAGTCTCACAACAGCCTCTCAACAACGATAGATTTACTTCGTGCATCGAAATATGCATTTATTATATAGCTGTAATGAGAAGTGAATCCTTAACGAAGTGGATATATGCTATAATTCTATCAAAAGAGAGAATTCTTGAAAGAGGGGGTTTTGAGCTTGAGGATATTGAGTGGAATGAGGCCCACAGCGAAGTTACATCTTGGGAATTACTTTGGTGCCTTGAGGAATTGGGTGAAATTACAGGAAGAGGGTAACGATTGTTACTTCTGCGTAGTGGATTGGCATGCGTTGACCAGTGATTATGAAGATACCAGTCTTATAAGGTATTATACACGTGAGGTTGTAACGGATTACCTTGCTTCTGGAATAGATCCCGAAAAGAGTGTGATATTTTTACAATCTCAAGTTAAAGAACACGCAGAACTTTTCCTGCTATTAGGAATGTTAACATCTGTTGGGAGATTAGAACGTATTCCAACCTACAAAGAGATGAGATCCGAACTTAAAGACAAAGATCTCTCTACCTTTGGTTTCCTTGGATATCCCGTATTGATGGCTGCGGATATCCTGATATATAAAGCAGATGCTGTGCCAGTTGGGAAGGATCAGGAATATCATATCGAGTTCACGAGAGAAATAGCACGGAAGTTCAACAGCCTTTATGGAGACGTCTTCGTTCTACCAAAGGCATTATTCGCTCCTATTGCCAAAGTTCCGGGTACGGATGGAAGGAAGATGTCTAAAAGTTATGGGAATGCGATATTTTTATCCGATACGTTTGATGTTGTGAAGAAGAAGATCATGCCCATGATCACCGATACGAATCGTAAAAGGAGAACGGATCCGGGAGATCCCAACAAGTGTCCCATCTGGTTGTATCATTTACTCTTTAATGATGATGAGGATTCCAGAAATATGATCATGGAGGGTTGCAGAACGGCGAAGATAGGATGTGTGGATTGTAAGAGGATGTTACTTCAGAAGATCAAGGAAAAGATGGAACCGTTTTGGGAGAAGAGGGCAAAATTGGAACGAGATCAGAATTATATATTGGATGTTCTAAAGGCGGGGTCTCGAAGAGCAAGAGAGGTGGCAAAAAAGACTCTGGAAGAGGTAAACGAAGCGATGAAGATAGGTTTGTGAGGTGAGCGATAAACGGGGTGGCAGAAAAAAAGAGAGAGATGAGATTCACCGTTCCAGGATTTGAGGGGACGTTGAATTCTTTGATCGATTTAGCGAAAAAACGGCGTGTGGATATAGAGAGGATGAAGATATCACCCATAGTGGAGAGATATTCGCAGCATCTGAATGAAGTGAAAACATTGGAAATCGATGATGTAGGGGCTTTTTTCGTGGATATTTCTACACTCTTAGATATGAAATCCAAGAGTTTACTCTCGAGTAAGAAAGAGATTTTGCCTTCAAAGGATAGAGAAAACGAAACGGTAGGAGATGAGGAACTCAAACGAGTTAAATTGATCTACGGCAAACTCCTGGAATCTAAAGGACGCTTTGATAACGTTGAGATCGCGAGGGTAATGAGAAGAGTAAATAGGGGCGCCCGAGGTTTGATGAAGATAGATGAAGGTGATATAGAGGGAATAAAAGAGGTCTTCCAAAGCGTGTGGGATAAGCTCACTCTTTCTGAAAAAGTCTATGAGATAAAAGCCGATAAATATAATGTATCTGTGAAAGTCGAAGAAATAAACGAGATATGTAGTAGAGAAGGAGAAGTAAATGTTAATGCCTTGTTTTCTAAATGCCTTTCCAAACTCGAGCTGGTTGTGGTGTTCCTTGCAATACTCGAATTGTATAAGGAAGGGAAGATCGAGATCGCTCAGGAAAGGGATAGATCGGGTAATATTACGTTGAAAAGGAGAATTTGAGGTGAAAGATAAGGCTGTGGTAGAAGCAATTCTCTTCGGTGCAAAACATTCGCTGAAGATAAAGGATATCATGAGGGTAACCGGTTGGGATTCGGAGAGGGCCAAGAAGGCTTTGGAAGCTGTTTCGGAGGAATATTCTTCCGATATGCATGGGGTTGAATTGAGAGAATTGGCACGAGGATATAGGTTTACAACGAAAGAAGAATATGCAAAATACATCTCTTCCTTGGCAAGGCGAGAGGAAAAGATCCCTGAACGCTTGTCTCACACCCTCTTAGAGACTCTGGCTATCATAGCATACAAGCAACCTGTTAGTAAAAGAGATATAGAAAGGCTCAAAGGTGGTTATGCTGATTATGCATTATCGAAATTACTTTCGTTGAATCTGATCAGAAGACAAAAGAAGAAGAGAAAGAATGCCTACCTTTATGAGACCACAGATGAGTTTTTGGAGCAATTCGGTTTATCGAATATGGAAGAGATAAAGGAATGGGCAAAACAGGTCTGATCAGGCTTCAGAAGTTCATGCAGAGATGCGGTGTAGCATCTCGCAGAAAATCTGAGGATATGATAAAGGAAGGCAAGATAAAGGTCAACGGGAAGACGATTCGAGAGATGGGGTATAAGGTGGATCCGAAAAGAGATATCGTAGAATTAGACGGTAAGAGGATAAAGATGGAAGAGAAAAAGGTTTACATCCTTCTCAACAAACCTAAAGGGGTTTTAAGCAGTGTTAGAGATGATAGAGGGAGGAAGACGGTAGTAGAGCTCGTCGATGTCAAAGAAAGGATATTTCCTGTAGGAAGGTTAGATTACGATACAGAAGGACTTATATTGCTGACAAATGATGGAGAACTGGCTTATGTTTTAACACACCCATCATATGGAGTTGAAAAGATATACGAAGTAGAAATAGAGGGTGAGTTAACTCCGTTGGAAGTGGAGAGATTGAGAAATGGAGTAGAGTTGGAAGGTGGTTACAAGACTGCTAAAGCGAGTTTAGAAATAGTAGAAAAGAGTGAAAGTGATTCAAGGGTTAGAATAAAGATAACAGAGGGGAAGAAAAGGCAGGTAAAGAGAATGTTCAAAGCGGTAGGACACAGGGTAAAAACGTTGAAGAGATTGTCCATAGGTCCGTTGACATTAAGGGGAATAGAGCGTGTTGGAACTTACAGATTTTTATCCCAGAGAGAAATAGATGCCCTTGAGTTATACATAAAAGAAGGGGCTTCTCTTCGAAGCCCTTCTAAATGGTCTTTCTATGTAAAAGGGGGATAGGGGGGTGTCTCATTTTTTCCTTACAAAAAGAGTGTAACGCATGGTATGTTAAAATTCAACACCAATTATAATAAATTTTTGTTACAAAAATATTAAAATTTAAAGGAGGTAATAAGAATGAAACTTTTTAGTGTGTATATGATAATATTTCTTTCATTAGTTTGCGGATTCTTAACATTTGCCGCCTCGCAAGAAGAGTACGTTATCTACAACAGGGCTCAAGGTTACTTTCAACAGGGGAGAGAATTGGGTGATGAAGACCTGGTTAAGAGTGCTAAAGGAGAGCTACTTTCTTTCATCTCTAAGTATCCGAATTCGGATCTCTATGTCGATGCGTTGATATTGTTAGGCGATGTTGACTACTACCTGAACGCTTACGACGACTCGGAATCGGCGTACAACAGGGCATTATCGAAGTTGAAACCTACGGATGAAAGGTATTCCTATGTTTTGTACTCTCTCGCTTGGACACAATACAAGGCGAAGAAGATAGAACTCGCACGGGATAATCTCGAAAAGCTTTCTCGAATAAGCTCGGTTTATCAACCCAACGCCTTTTTTCTGATGGGAATGATATATCTGGATGCCAAGGACTACGATAATGCCGCTACATATTTTAAGAGTGCAGCCGATGTAGCCAAAGGCGAGCTCCTCGCACAATCGTTGTACAACTATGCCTATTGTATGATGAAGAAGGGTGAAAACGAAGTGGCAATAGATTATTTTGAGAAGGCAGCAACGGCGTCTTCTGCTCCGGTTATCAGCGGAAAGGCATTTTATCAGGCTGCTCTGCTCCTAAGTGAAAAATCTCCTTCTACTGCCGAATCATTTCTGAAAAAGGCTGTTGGATTGCTAAAGGGCACAGAAAATGAAAAAGATGCCCTTTTCTTTCTTGGTAATATCCTTTCCGAGGCAAAGAGGTATGTTGAAGCGATCTCAACCTATGAGAAGATCTTATCGTTGAATATAGATGATGAGTATAAAGCAAAGGTCTATTACGAGATAGGATGGAATTACTACGATATGGGAGAGAAACATTATCTCGATTCTGCACTCGCCTTTTCCAAGGCCTTCGAATTGAAATCTTCTATATGGTCAGATGCAGGCTTTCAACTCGCTTACGTCTATGTCCTTCAGGGAATGTACGAGAAAGCACGTGAGGTGTATGAGAGGCTGGCATCTGGTTTGACCGGTTCACCCTTGAAATATCAAGCCTTGATCGAAAAGGGTAGAATGGAGATCAAATTGGGGAATTACGATGAGGCTATAAATACACTCTCTGTGGTATCTAAGGCATCTGAGGCAAAGTACGCATTAGAAGGAGATTATTGGTTGGCACTTGCATATTATTCTACGAAGAGGTACAGAGATAGCACTTCGCTACTCGATCATATTCTTTCTTCCAAATATGCGAGTGATGAATTGAAGGCAAGGACATATTACCTGTATGGAGAAATATATTTTGCCAACAAAAAGTACGATAAAGCGATAGAGGAATATATGAATGTTGTAGATCTCGGTGTGAGGGATGTGATAGACAATGCCTATTACAGTATTGCCATATCCTATTATGCTCAACACAAGTTCGATGATGCGAGGAAGTATTTCTCGATAGTCCTCAACCGATATCCTAAAAGTGAAACATTACTGGACACTTATTACTATCTCTCGGAGATAGCAAGAGTCCAGGGAGATATCGCTACCGCCTTTAAGTATTACGATAAGATCCTTTCCATAGATAAGGATAAGATCTACTTTTATGACGTGTTGGTGAAGAAGGCTGAAATGCTCTTTGCCGCTAAAAAGTTCGATGAGCTCAAGGATTATGCTATAAAGACTATAAAGGCATATCCAAAATCGCCAAAGGTAGAATGGTTGAAATATTACCTTGGAGAGGCCTACCTGAACTTGCACGATTATGAAGATGCATATAACCAGATGACGAGTCTTCTGAAAACTGCCAAAACTTCTGATGTGAAATCCGGTGCCCTGTATGGGATAGCAAGATATTATGCGGTGAAGGGATATTCATCGAAGGCTGAAGAATATTATAAAACCCTATTATCGAATTATCCTTTGAGTGTAAAGGCTCCATGGGCATCACTCGATCTTGCTCTTCTTTATTACAACAGAAATATGCTGCGAGATGCCAAGATGATGTTTTTCAAAACCATCTTCACCTATCCAGATTTTGAAAAAAACGATGCATGTTATTTCTACATAGCTCAGATATATGAAAAAGAAAAGGCATATGATAAAGCTATAAGGACGTATCAGGAACTCATAAAGAAGTTTCCAAATTCTCCTAAGGTGCCTAAAGCCCGGAAAAGAATAGATGAATTGAGGAAGTGAAGAATTCATGATTTTTCTAATTGCATTACGGCGTGTGAGGTTATATATCCTGCTTCTGACTCCGATCCTGATGCTGATATCATATTCTTCTTGTATATCTCAGATGGAGATGAGATTCAAGATCGTGGGAAAAGGAGGAGAAATCAGTACTTACTCTATAGGAAAAAGATATCTGAAGCCCTCAATGCAATTCTCATCTGTGATCCCTTTTGGTAAAGCCTACAGTGTCGAAGAGCATACTTTACCCCGATCTACTACCTTTAACAAGTCGAACGCATATCTGATAAATAATATATCTGGATATCCTATGGCTTCTAAACTCACCAATTTAGGGGTACAGGTATTTTCTTTGAGTACTATATATAAATCTTATAGGGCTACAATGCCCTTTGAGCCTTACGAAACTCATAGATTACCTCCACTTGAAAGCATCGCATCTTCTCTCTGGAGTATTTCGCGTATGCCTATGAAAACTGGTTTATTGTTTGCGTTTGCTAAAAATCCACCTATTATTGAAACTTCTAAGCCCATAATAAAACAACCTCTTTCAGAGGGATCTAAGCTTCTTAAAAGGCATTTCGATCCTTTTGCTTATACGTTGTTTGTACCTTCCCAGTCAGAATTCGAATACAAATTTTCTCTTGGGGGCAGCATACCCGTTAAAACCTATTCAGTATATACATCTTTGCGGGCTCGTATGGTACCTTTCAAAAGAAGATGGGATGTGATGTCGTTGTTAACAATGGGAAGAGAGCGAGGAAGACGACGTATCCGAGAGGCTTTCTCTTTTATTATACCAAAACATAGATATCTCGATAGGTGGGCAGTATCGCTGAAATGTTTGAAGAAGTATCACATGATGCCCGAATATCCTCAGTTCATCTCGAAACGCTATACCCCTTCTGATCATACGCTCCCTTATTCTCATTTCCGCAAGATATTTGATACGAAGATGGGATTGAAGAGCTGTATTCATGTAGAAGGTGGTTCTATCGAGGGTCAACCTTACATTCTGGGCGAGATCAGGACTATGAATTCGTTTACTCGATTATCCTATACCTCTAAAACGCAGAATATGTGTTTTAACTTCCTCGGTGGCATAGTGAATAACACGCTTTCTTTGGTTCAAGGGTCATCTGGTGATCATTATGTTCATATTCATAATTCGATAGATTCCTTTACTGGTAAAGCTAACGCTGGGATGTCTATAGATGTATTGCGGACCGATGCTTTCCAAACCTCTTCTGTGGGAGGGGTGTTAGGTCTTGAGGGACCCTCGTGGAGGACTACTTTAAGAGGAATATATAGCGATCTGAATGGTTGGGGCTGGGAAGTAAACTCTTCTTATAGAACAGATAGATCTGGCTATCCTATGTACTTCAGAGGAGGGTTTGGATTTAAGAATGCAATTCTAGTTGGCGGAATGGATTTGGGTTTTAATTTAAATGACTTCGGTTTTGGACTTTCACTTTATAGAAAAAATGTAGAACACACTCCAAGAGATTCGTTCACCTTTCCAGGCACATCAACCGCGTACGATGACACATTTTCAACGTTTTCAGTATCATTGGGAAGGGCTTTTAAAGATATATCGTTCTCTTCTGTGATCGGTGTAAGGAATTATGATACGTTGCATATATTTACATATGTACCAACCTATTCTTCAACAACTGTACATTCTCTAAACGTCGTTTGGGGGTCTGCCGATGTGAGGTTTGATGTAGAACCTGTGAGGATATCTCTCTTTGTAAATGGAGAAGGTAATTCGAACAGATATGCAAATATACATCTTATAGGAGTATTTTCTTTCGATGCTGGATTTGGGACTCTTGTAACCTCTAATGATTTCGCGTTCGAAAGATTGGATTCTACGCAGCAGGTTTCCCTTATAACTACCATATCCTCTGGGTTGAAATTCGGGGGTGTGAAGATAGGATTGGGTGTCAATAATCTTTGGGGTTTACAACAGTTGTTTTCCCCAGCATCTCTTGGTGGGACATTAACCTTAGATTATGAGTTCTGATAAGATTTGACGAGTGGGCATGACTGGCCAAGATCCCGCTGCCTACGATCTTTTTGATCTAACGTCTGTCGAGTGGTCCTATTACCTTTATTTTGAAATCCTTTCCTCCACGTCTTTCATTTATATTCGGATAGAGCAATGAATATAAGTCCGATGCCTTGATGTCGTATTTAAATTCCTCGAGAGCTTCTTCTTTTCCGAAGTCCTTGTATCTATCTTCATCTCGATCGGCTCTTTTAAAGACGTCTTTATATCTTGATGTAGTGGTTACAATAGGTATGGTAGAAACTTTTTTTACCTCCTTCAAAACTTCCTGCCCACGCTTACTGAAGCCGAGAACTCTTATGTATTGTGGACCGATTTCATTGAAGTGCTTTATCTCTTCTTTTCTTAAACCGAAATATATGTGAAGTAAAAGCCTCGACAACTTTGTGTACGTGAATCGCCTGGTCTTCACAAGTGATAAGAACTCCGAAATGCCCGTCGCTGATCTCGAATATCTTATCAATCTGTTTTCAAGACCCTCGGTGATCCCATGTATGTCCAATAGTTCTACCTCTTCTATGGTTCTCAACTTAGAGAGTAGTATATCGGAGAAAGATTCGATAGATACAGGCCCTCTACCCATCTTGAATTCCTCTTCGCATATGCGGAATGTAGCGGGAGGAACAGCTTTTTTCAATGCCCGCTTGTCGCCATTCAGCATAACCTTACGCACCGCTGTGGCACTCGAAAACTTTCCCTTGTATCTTTCTTCCAGGTAACCCGAGCCTATACGCTTTATAGCAACAGGTGTAATAGAGGAGTTATAGTGTTTTAGGGCTATCAAGTATTCTAACGCCAATATATCGTTGGAATTCTTGATGATATCTGAAATAGCTCCTCTTTCACCCAGATATTCTTTCAAGGCAAGCCTTCTTGCCTCTGGAAAGGATAAACCCTTATCCAATTCATTGTGAAGTAACGATTTGAATGCGATCGGCTCATTCACCAATATAGAATATATGGGATACATCTTTTGAACGTCTCCCACTTCGCTGCCGAACCAGATCTCATCTATCACATGCATCCTATGTAAAATTCCTACTGCCCCTGTAGCAAAGCCGCGCGCATCTTGTGTTGCATAGACGAAAGGTAATTCTATAACTATATCCACACCGTTGAAGATTGCCATTTTCGTCCTTGCGAATTTAT
>WFSK01000230.1 GCA_015486095.1 Thermotogae bacterium | reverse complement strand
TTTCTTTTTTTGATCACCTCAGCGATTCCAGTAATCGTCCCTCCTGTGCCTATACCAGCAACCAACACATCTACTTTACCGTCTGTATCTTTCCATATTTCCTCCGCTGTGGTTTCTCTATGTACCCTGGGATTGGCCGGATTTTTAAACTGTTGTGGCATAAAAGAATTGGGGATCTTAGATACCAATTCCTCGGCCTTTTTCACCGCTCCAGCCATTCCTTCAGAACCTGGAGTAAGAACCAGTTCTGCCCCGAATAATTCTAAAAGTTTCCTGCGTTCTATACTCATTGTATTCGGCATCGTTAGTATCAACTTATATCCCTTTACAGCGCATACGAAGGCTAAGGCAATACCTGTATTTCCACTGGTAGGCTCAATGATCACTGTCCCTTTTTTGATCGATCCCCTTTTTTCGCCATCACTTACCATACTCACTCCGATTCTATCCTTAACACTTCCACAGGGATTAAATGATTCGAGTTTGGCTACCAAGCTCGAATCTAAGCCTGCTCCTATCTTCTTCAACTTCACCAGGGGAGTCTTTCCCACCAGCTCGGTTATATCGTTTGCTATATATGCCATTTTTGCCTCCTCATATTTTCTCTACTAAATCTATAGGAATTATATATATTTTATGACACAAAAAGCACTTTGTCAAGAGGGTGAATCGCATCACGAAAAAAGTACTCGAAATCGAATCGTTGCATCATATAAACAAGTACTCCAAAAGAAATTATATCCTTGCCCTGTTTTTCTCTTTCTCTCGCTCCACCAAATCTTTTAGACTTATGGATTTTAATATTCCATCCACCGCCCTCTTTATTTCCTTCCAGACATCTCTGGTCACACAGAATTCTGCCCTTGGACATATATCGGGTTCATCAACACACTCTACAGGAGCTATAGAGCCTTCTAAAATCCTTATTATTTGACCAAGGTTTATTTTTGCAGGGGGCTTAGCCAAGATATATCCTCCATGTACCCCGCGAATACTCTTTACCAAACCAGCGATCTTGAGGACGGTGATTATCTGCTCTAAGTATTTTTCCGAAATCTGTTGCCTCTCTGCTATATCTTTTAAAGGGATAGGACCCTGACCGTAATGAAGGGCTAAATCCAGCATTATTCTTGCTCCATAACGTCCTTTAGTAGAAAGTCTCACATAATACATCCTCTTCATTCGTTAAGTTCATTCACATTATAGCTTAAAAAATTCCTTTGTCAATCTCGCCGAAAAAGTACGAGTATATCTGGCGCAGCTAAGAAGCACAATGTGAGCGTCCGCACTTGAAGAGTTTGTTGGACTCCAAGGAAAGGGATCTACCGTCGTTACGTTATTTATCTGATTTTTCATCAACACATCTTGACATAAAACCATTGTACCTAGCTTTATGTCAAACTGTGTTGATGAAAATCTAAGCAAGACGGTAGGAGGTACATCTCGATGTGCGTCGTTAATTTAAGTGAACATGTTGCTCGACTCAGGGGTATCACGTCGGACTGTGACGAGCGTCCTTCCTGCACGCCGTCACATTCGAAACCTCCTGTTCCTCACCGACGTGATACCTTTCTTCGTTTTCACAACCACTTACAACATTCGCACACCGAGATATACCCCCTACCTTATGGAGTTTGGTGTGGTATCTCGATGTGCGTCGCTATTGTACCCTTGCATTTGAACAGTTCTTGATCGTACAATATGTCTTGTGAAGCGTAACATAATGGCATATGTATCTTACGATGGTACGAATTTTCATGGATGGCAGAGTCAAGAAGGAGTTAGAACAGTTCAAGGGGTCATAGAATCCGCCCTTCAGAGGATATTCAAAGAACACATAAGCGTTCAGGGAGCGGGAAGGACGGATAGAGGCGTCCATGCGAGGAAACAGGTGATCACCTTCTATGTTCCCCCATCGATTTCAATCGATACGAAAGGAATAAAGCGTGCGATGAATGCAAATCTACCAGAAGATGTCTACGTGTGGCACACTATGGAGGTGGATGAGAGTATAAACGCAAGATTTACTGCTTACAAACGCGTTTATCATTATTACATATGGTTCGATAAAGATCTGGACGTATTCAGAAGAAGATATGTATGGTGGTTCCCCCATCCGTTAGATGTAAAACCAATGAGAGAAGCTGCGAGGTATTTAGAAGGAGAACACGATTTTTCTTCATTCCGACCTATGAAAGATGATAAGAAAACGGTCAGGACTATGGATCGCATAAGAATAATACCGTATTCACATTGTCTTTTGATGCGCTTCGAAGCGAAGTCGTTCTTGAGATCTATGGTAAGGACACTCGTAGGAACCCTCGTTAGAGTAGGGAGGGGAGAATGGGAGCCAGAACGAATGAATTGGATATTGAAAGCGAAGGATAGGGCTCAAGCAGGTCCTACTGCCCCGCCAAACGGTTTATTCCTTCACGACGTGTTATATCCTAAAAATGATCAAAGTGCTGGTTAGGATCTCCTTTCTTTCGATCTTATTTCTGTTGATATCTCTTATCTCTTCAGCAGAGGTAAAAGCGATAAGATTGCCAGCGATCTTAACTGTGCCTCAGAGAGAAGAATTGGCAAATGAGTTGAGTGTATCGCCACTTGCTTCCCCCACGAGTGCCTCCGCATTCATCGATGTTGAAGTGAACGATATGAGCGCGTTAAGATTATGGAAGTTTTATTACACATACGCAGATGAACACATTCTCATGGATGGTATCCTCACTGCTACCAACACCTTACCAGACCTTCGAGATAGCTCACTGAAGATGCTCGTACATTCTCCAGTCGTCAAGGTAGTTGGAAACGTTGCAGATGAAATACGGGATATATTGAAACATATAACCATTCCTATAATGGTTGCCGATAAAGGTTGTGATTTCATCCTGAAGGGAGCGCATAAGGGTAAAGGGATTTATATATCGTTATATAAAACTGGAGCTCTAACTCCGATCGCTACGCTCATTTCAGCTTCCTCCACGAAGATCGCATCCTTTGTCTACGAGCATATCTTATGCAAGAGGAGGGTAACTAAAAAAACGGTTTTGTACGTGGATTCCATTCCAAAGGGGATCGATGTCGTTATAGATAACGAATTCCGTGTTCGAACACCAGTTCTGCTAAACGATATTCCAACAGGTATACATGAATTCAAGGTATTCAATGAACTTCAATACGTATACATCGATGGAAAACAGAAAGTTTTGACCCTAAAAAGACTTCCATATCCGAAGGTTCTATTTTATTCGGATATCAAAGGTAAAGATATACCTGTGGAGATAGATGGTAATGACTACGGTAAGATACCGCTGATCGTAAAGGGCCTGAGAAAGGGCAAACACAGAATAAGGATAGAAGATGAGGAATTCAAGGCGAGCAACGAATATGTATTCGTTAAGGATAAATACTTCCAGATGATAAAAATAGAGATGAAGAGAAGAGAAAAGAGGATAGAAAAGCGATTTGGAACCGTAGATATTACAACCGATTGGAAAGCAGAATGTTATATCGACAACGTGAAGATCGGAACGACACCGATAAAAGGTCTTTCCTTATCTTATGGAAAACATAAGGTACGTTTGATAAGAAAAGGCTATGAGGAGATAAAAAGGGTATTTACTGTAAATGCCACCTCTCTTAACCTCAAGTTCAAGATGAGAGGACTGTCTGGAACGCTTGTGGGAAGATACTTCGTGGGTAACGAGCCAGTAAAAGATGCATTTATGTCCGAAGATATGTTATTCTTATATTATAAAGATATCATCAAGGCATATGAAATAGAGAATGAATCACCTTTGTGGAAAATGGATATCATGCATCCCATAACCTCTGCTCAGGTTGTGGGAGAATCGTTGATCTTGACGACATTCGATGGCAATGTCTATTCTCTGAATACACGAGATGGTAAGGTGTTGTCCAGATTAAAGGTAATGCCTACTCTGTTGAGAAAACCTATCGTTTTCAGTAACAAGAGCAATCCATACACGATGATGTGGCTCTCTTCAGATTATGGTTATCTATATCTCATAGGGATAAAGAGTGGTATCTTGAAGGTATTATGGGAACTGGATGTGAGAAATCCGTTGATCTTCATGGGTTTAAAAGGGGAAATTCTGTACGTTATGGATGCATACGGCAGGGCATTTGCAATGGACGTGAAAACGAGATTAACAAAGTGGAAAACGGACTTGAATGCCTTAGTTAAAGACTGTGTCTTGAAAGATGATGGGATATATGTTTCCACAGATAAAGGTTTCTTCGAGGTAGATCTGGATGGCAGCGAAATAAAGAAGATGTCTCGGAGGATCCCCTCTACACAGAAACGACACGAAGAAGGCATCGATTTAGGAGAAGGCCTAATAGGAATACAGAAAGACGATGGCTACTTTATATTGACCTACAAATGAAGAGAGAAAGACTCGATCTACTCTTGGTAAAGAGGGGCTTCTTCCCCTCAATCAAGGAAGCCCAAGTAGAAATAATGCTCGGTAATGTTATCGTAGGCGGTGAGAAGATATCGAAATGCGGTGCTATGTGTCCTGTAGATGTCGATATCGAGTTGATCGGCAAAGAGAAGAGGTACGTTAGTAGAGGTGGATTCAAGATAGAAAAGGCTGTGAGAGATTTTAACTTATCCGTGAAGGATAAGCGTGTAGTGGATATGGGGGCGAGTACCGGAGGATTCACAGATTTTTTCTTGCAGAATGGGGCAGAGCGAGTATTCGCCATCGATGTGGGTTATGGAGAATTAGCCTGGAAACTGAGAAATGACCCTCGTGTCAAAGTGATGGAACGGACAAATGTTAAATATGTAGTAGAAAGCGATACAGGAGGTAAGGTGGATATCATAGCATGCGACCTCTCCTTCATATCTGTTAAGAGTGTATTACCCGTAATAAAAAGATTGTTAAAACCGGATGGTATGGCAATAGTTCTCGTTAAACCACAATTCGAATTGGCAAAAAGCAAAACGATAAAAGGAGTGGTTCATTCGAAGGAATTTCATAAGGAGGCGTTGATGAAAATTAGAGAATATGTTATAAATAGTAATCTAAAGTGCCCAGCAGTTACCTATTCGCCTATAAAGGGAAGGAAAGGGAATATAGAGTTCTTCATTCTGCTATCTTTTGCAGGAACGAATATCTCAGAACACACCATATCCGATGTCGTGAATAGGGCACACGAGTTCTTTAAAAGTCACTGATGCAGTGAATGAAGATTCAGATGTCGAATAGGTTTATCTAACATCTATAAAGCATTTAACATCGGTTAATGAGGAGGTAGAATATCATCACCGTATATTGGATAGAATTCATCTTGAGTTCGTTGGTAGTAGTATATGCAGGGAGACAATTGGCGAGATATGGAGATAAGATAAGTGAAGGTACCACTATAAGTAAGATATGGATGGGAACCTTTTTGCTCGCCACTATAACATCTATGCCAGAGTTGGTAGTCACCGCTACGTCTTCCCTTATAAAGAGTCCAAATATTGCTGTGAGTGATGTCTTCGGGAGCAATTTTCTGGATATCGCAATAATAGGTATATTAGACTTGGCGTTTTATAAGGTCATAAGAGGACCTATCTTCAGGAAATTGGGGAAAGAACACATAATAACATTGGTTGCTGCAATATTCTTATCCATTATATATCTATTCGGTATATACCTGAAACCCTCGGGAACGTTCTTAAACATATCATACGTCAGTTTTATAATCCTCTTACTATGGTTTTACTTTCAGGAGCAAATATTCAAGGCACAACGAAGGGGGCATGTTGGAAAAACAGGAATGCAGAATGACTTGAAAAAGATGACGATATGGTTTATAATGTATTCGATTTTGATCTTGATTTCGGGGATATTTCTCTCGTTATCTGCAAAGACATTGAGTAGGGCTTATGGTATTTCTGATAGTTTCTTCGGAGGTGTTGTCGTATCTGCGATAACTTCTTTACCTGAAATAGTAGTTTCAGTGGAAGCGATCGTTGTGATCTCTTTCGATATGGCTGTGGGTAATCTGATCGGTTCTGCTCTTTTTAATATGGGATTGCTCTTTATTGCAGATGCTTTTTATATAAAGGATACGATAATCAGGCATATAGATGAGAAGAGTATAATGATATTGAGTTCGTTGTTCATCCTGATCTCCGCCTACACTATATTATCGATAGCCGATGAATCGAAGAAGAAATATAAGTTGAATTCTATCGTTATAGTTACGATATATATCTTGGGGTTGCTCATACTTTATGAGAACAGCGTAAGGTTGTGAAGATGTTGCAGTTGTTCACTCAAGAATGAACATGTATTAGGAGGTGTTTTTTGATCATGTCGAATAGTTTCGACGAAGAAAGTGCATTTGAAGTAGAACCTTTAGAGATTGAAAAATCGGGAAAGAGTGATTCGTCACAGAAAACGAGGGATAAGATAGTAAAGGTAGATCTTGATCTATCGAAATTGGAAGCGATGAGTATGAAGGAGCTTTACTCTTTGGCAAAAGAATACAACATAAGTGGTTATACGAAGATGAAGAAGCATGACTTGATATTCACCATTCTGAAAGTTCAAACGGAATCTTATGGATGCCACTTCTCTGAAGGTATTCTTGAGATATTGCCAGATGGCTATGGCTTTCTGAGACAGAGCTCTTGTCTCCCAACGGGTAACGACATATATGTCTCTCAATCTCAAATAAAGAGATTCAACCTGAATACAGGAGACATCGTATCTGGGCAGATAAGACCCCCAAAGGAAGGAGAAAAATATTTTGCATTATTGAAGATCGAGGCAATAAACTACAAGCCCCCATCGAAGTCCTTAGAAAGGATAGCCTTTGAGAACCTCGTCCCCATTTATCCAGATGAACAGTTGATATTGGAGACAGAGCAGCATGAGATCGCCACTCGACTCATAGATCTGTTTTGCCCCATAGGGAAAGGACAGCGAGGATTAATAGTGTCTCCACCAAAAGCGGGAAAAACCACTTTGTTAAAGAAGATAGCAAATGGCATATATGCAAATCAACCCGATGTTAAGATCATCGTCTTATTGATAGATGAAAGGCCAGAAGAGGTAACGGATATGGAGAGATCTGTACATGCTGAGGTCGTCAGTGCAACATTCGATATGCAGCCGGAAAAGCAAATAAAAGTTGCTGAATTGGTTTTAGAGAAGGCAAAAAGATTGGTGGAATACGGTTACGATGTGGTCATACTCTTGGATAGTATAACGAGATTGGCCCGTGCTTACAATCTAGTACTCCCTTCGAGTGGGAAACTGCTTTCGGGAGGTATCGATCCCACATCTCTTCATAAACCGAAGAGATTCTTTGGGGCAGCGAGAAACATAGAAAACGGGGGCAGTCTAACGGTAATCGCCACTGCCTTGATAGAAACCGGAAGCAGAATGGATGACGTCATATTCGAGGAATTCAAGGGAACGGGAAATATGGAACTCGTTTTGTCAAGAGCACTCGCTAACAAGCGTATATTCCCTGCATTCGATCTGAATCTGTCGGGTACGAGAAAAGAAGAATTATTGCTTCCACCAGATACTCTGAAGAAAGTTTGGATATTACGTCGAATGGCAGCTACGATGCCTATGGAGGAGAGTCTCGAATTGTTCATGAAAAAGATGCATGAAACTATGAACAACGAGGAATTTCTTTCCTTGATAGATGCGCAGAAGGTCTCAACGAGATAAAGGAGAACTATGCTTCGGGATACTAAGGTGGTAAACGTTACCGTAAATAATTTGAGGCTTTTTGACCTCGTGAAGTTCGTTCTATATGAAACCATATTTCTTCTTACCCTGTATTTACCGTTGAAGATACTGGTTCTGGATAAGAGTGCCATTGTGCTCATAACCTATTATCTATGGGCTATATTTACTTTTGGTTTGATCCGGCATTTACTCACTGTACGACAGATGTCGTTCAAAGATATAAATTTACAGTGGGATAGAGTGATCGGAGATCTCGCCTGGGCTTTTTTGACCTTCATCGTATTAACGTTGATAAATACTCTACTCATTTCTTTACTAAAACCCACAGGTTTTTCTTATCCTTATCTGCCAATAAAGATGAATTTCTCCATCCCGTTGTGGTTGTATATAACACTCATAGGGCCTATCGTTGAAGAGCTCACGTTTAGAGGATTTTTATATAATCTCTGCAAGCGTTATCTTAATCCCATCGTTTCAAACATACTGGTCTCTGCTATCTTTGCCCTATTTCATCCTACAAAGGTATTCGTATACATACTCATCTTCTCCATCGGAATCACTTTATTATATGAAAAGAGAAGATCTCTCGTTGCCGCAGTATTCGTTCATATGTTTCAAAATACGATAGCATCTATTCTGTATGCTTCTTCTGTGAGGTGAATGGATGGGTATACTTGGCCCAAGAGACATAAGGAAAGAGAGAAAGAATATCGAGGATAGAAAGGATCTCTCTGAGAAAGAAACGAAGATCGAGAAAAAAACGAGAGATATCGAAAAGATAATAGAGGATATTCTGAATGAGCGTCACCTCTCATTTGATGATAGAGAAAAATTGAGATTCTATTATAAGGAGAAGATAGGGGATATCATATCGAGTGGGAAGAGATTTTCTACGCAAGAGAAATTGTTCATAGATTATGGTATTGTAGATGAACGATTTCTCAATAGAGATAAAGAGCTCAAGAGATTCTTGTTATCTCAGGAGGCAGAGAAAGTAGATAGAATATATAATCTTGCCGATTTTTTCTCTCGTTTGCGCACCTCTCATGCCAACGGGACCAATGCCCTTCTTATCACTTCGAAGATAAAGGAAAAACTCGATAAGCTATTCTATCTGATGAATTACATAT
>WFSK01000229.1 GCA_015486095.1 Thermotogae bacterium | reverse complement strand
GAGTGTATGAATGGGAACATCGACCTCGAGAATGAAATCGAATTTATCGGCTTTGGAAGCGATGAATTTACATTTGTAGTTCATATAACCTTCTGTTTTGCTTATTGGAGATTTTTTCTTCACGAAGTATGGAAACTCGATTTCGAGGTGGGCACTTTCTGCTTGAAGTTCCTCTTTCATCTCATCGAGTATACGCTCTAAATTCTTCAAGTTTATTTTGTTTCTATGGCGATTCAAGATCTCCAGAAATCTGCTCATGTGAGTCCCACGTAGATCATGTGGGAGATTAACGGACATGACAAATCTACCAACTGTCTCCTGTGTCCCATTTTCCTTATCGAGAACGACGATGGGATACACCACATCTCTTACTCCTGCCTTGTCTATAGGTATATTCCTGAAATCTCTCTCGCTTTGAACGTCCTTCAATCCCATTCACCAAGTAATATTATACTCGCCTTACCTCAAAAGTGACTAATTAAACATCGAAAGGATGAGGGAATTCTTATTCGATTTGAAGTAAAATAAAAGGAGGTGAAGATATAGAGTGTATTCTACAACAGAAAGAAAGGAGCGCAGTTTGGATGACGATAAATTGGTTTGATTTTAGTAAGGGAGGGGTTATCCTCATCGTTATATTGATTCTCTCCTTCATAGGGGTAGCTTTATTCTTCGAAAGATTATTTTACTTCCTCCTTGTAAGACATAGAGTTAGAAAAGCCTATCCTGAGCTGAGAAAGATGATGATACAAAGGAGATTTGTAGCGATCAGTCAATGGTGTGCGACACATTCGGATCCACTCTCGAATGTGATCCTCAAGATCGTGAGGACTAAGGAACTCACCATAAGTGGAGAAATGAAGATAGATATCGTACCAATAGTCGATGGGGAAGTCTCCAAGTTGAGTCTCAATTTGCGCTCTATATCATCCATAGCGAGTATATCACCGTTGTTAGGTTTGCTGGGTACCGTTGTTGGTATGATTCAGATATTCAATGCGATACAATTCAAAGGAGGGTTGAGGTATCAGACAGAATTGGCAGGAGGAATAGGGAAGGCGTTAACTACTACTGTAGCAGGACTCGTTGTTGCAATAGCTCTTACTATATGCTTTAATATACTCAGAGAATTCGAAGACAGAATAGCAGATGAAATATATTCCTATTCCTATGAACTCATATCTCTATTGAGGGGAGTTAGAGTCGAAAAGAAGGGCATAAAGAGTATAGTTCGGGAGGATGCGAATGTATGATTAAAAGGAAAAAACCTCTTGAAGATATCGTTATAGGGATAACTCCTATGATAGATATGGTATTTATTCTCCTCCTCTTCTTAGTCTTGACGACCACATTCGTTGTTAATGAATCCAAAATAGAGGTTCATTTACCGAAAGGAAAGACTGGAACTGCGGTAACGAATTCCAACGTGAATTCCATCGTTGTACTCATAGATAAAACGGGAAGCATGTATCTCAATGGGCTTCCCGTAACTTTACAAACACTTCCAGTAGAATTGAGTAAGATATTGGCTTCCACTAAGGAAATAAAAGGTGTATTCATAAGGGCAGACCAAGTTGTTCCTTATGGGAAGATCGTTCGCACGATGGATCTACTTAGACAGCAAGGATTAACGAATATAAATCTTTTAGTAGAGAAAAGCTGATGAGTGGAGATGCGTTTTGTCATTTCTTTCGCTCTCTCATTACTCATAAATGCCCTTATAATATTTCTGTTTGGGAGAGGCATTGGGATCATGACCGTTAAGGAGATCCCACCTCCTCCAAAGCCGATTACCCTAACCTTGAATTTCATCAATGAAAACGCCAATGAGGCAGCTGCTAAGATCGATACGAAAATTGAGAAGACCTCAGATAGCGAGTTGGTTAAATTGGAGACATTTCAACCGAAGACGAAGGAGAGTAAACCTATAAGTGTCGATCTACCTAAATCGACTTTACCTGAAGATATCATCAAAAAAACTGCTAAATCCAATGCTGTAAGGAGAGGAGTAACGATCTTTGGTCCTCTTTCAAAGATTCCTCAAAAGGAAATGAGTGAGAGGAGTCTACAACCGTATTCTCTTGAGAGGGATATAGGCACAATTCCAAAAAAGACTGCATTTCCTAAAGGTGGAATGTTGTCTACAAAGGCTACCATAGCTGAAAGGACTGAGACTCTCAAACCTTATAGAGTGAAAAATAAAAATCCAGATCTTCTCTTCAAGAACGATGTGAAGTTCGTGAGAGAAACGGAGATCAATCCCAAACGATTTTCCTATATCCAGAGGAATTTTGAGGTTTCGAATGCGAAAGAGATCTTCAAATCCTTACAGAGTGATTATGGAAGAATACTCAAGAAAACACCTCTTTCTCTTCAGCCATTACTGGTGGGAGACGTCGTAGGCGAATTGATCATCCATAGAAATGGAACGGTTAGTGTTAAGGTGAAGAGCTCTCCGAGCTCGAAACTGAGTGATATATTTATAAGAAATCTCAGTAAATTGACCTTTGGTAACAGACGCAATGAGATCAAGATAAATATCATAGTTAGCTTCAAATTGGGCTCTAAGATCGAATAGACGATATCAAACATTTATCAATTCGATGCGTTCCTTATATTTCTCTATAACTGCTTTCAACAGAGGGTGCTTTTCAAGAAGAGGGTCCGAATCGAGGATCTCTTGGCTATCTTCTACCGCTTCTAAAAGGGTCTCCTTATCATTCACTATATCGGCTACTTTGAAATCGGTTAACCCATGTTGACGTGTCCCAAGGAATTCTCCAGCACCGCGAATGGCTAAATCGTACTCGCTGAGTTCGAAACCATCCGTTGTCGAAGCGAATTTCTCCAATCTTGCCATAACTTCATCGGTATAGACGTGAGGTATAAGGAAACAATAAGACTTTTTATTACCCCTACCAACCCTGCCACGGAGTTGGTGGAGTTGAGATAATCCAAATCTCTCCGCGTGCTCGATCAAGATGAAAGTGGCATTCGGGACATCGATACCTACTTCTATTACCGTTGTGCTAACGAGGATATCTATTTCTCCTCCTCTGAAACCATCCATCACGTTTTCCTTTTCTTCATAAGACATCTTGCCATGCAGCAGGGCAACTCTCAGATCGCTGAAGATCTCTGTTTTCAGCTTTTCATACATGGTAGTAGCTGCCTTCAATTGCAAAACATCGGATTCCTCTATTATAGGGTAGATTATAAATCCTTGATTGCCTTTCTCTACCTCCTCTTTGAGGAGTTCATAAACTTCGTATATCCTGCTTTCACTCACGATATATGTGGATACCTTGAGTCTACCTTTGGGCATCTCTCTGATGATAGAGATATCGAAGTCTCCGTAGAACGTTAGAGCGAGGGTACGGGGAATAGGTGTTGCAGTCATCACAAGGGTATCGACTGCCCTCCCCTTGGAGATCAATTCTGCTCTCTGTCTGACACCAAATCTGTGTTGTTCATCTATCACTACTAAACCGAGTCTTGCGAAGCTCACGTCTTCTTGAAGTAAGGCATGTGTCCCTATAACCACATCTACTTCACCATTCATCAATCCATCCTTTATCCTTTTCTTTTCATTCTTAGATGTGCTGCCCAACAGCAATTCTACCCTTATATCACACATCTTCAGTTCATTTTTCAATCTTTCGAAATGCTGGGTTGCGAGAACAGAGGTTGGACTCATGACCGCAGATTGAAATCCTGCCTCGAAGTTATCTATTATTGCCAATTCGGCGACCACTGTCTTTCCACTTCCCACTTCTCCCTGCAGCAATCTCTTCATGCATTTAGAGGATCGCATGTCTTTCTTTATCTCTTCATAACTCCTGCGTTGATCGGAAGTCAACTCGAATGGCAGTGAATTCATAAAACTTTTAGATAAATCTCCCGTGAATCTCTTCGCTATTCCTTTAAATTGAGAGGCAAAATATCTTCTCGCATAATTCAATGCCAATTCGAAGAGGAAGAGTTCTTCATAAGCCAATCGTCTTTTTGCAGCATCCAATATGATGTTATTAGCAGGGAAATGAATGTTCCTCAAAGAGGTATGTATATCGATAAGTTTACGTTTTTCCTTCAACGATGGAGGCATATGCTCCTCTATACAACCGAGATAATCTTCAAGGGCGTTCTTCATAGCATTCCTCAACACCTTCTGAGATATTCCAGAAGTCAAAGGATATATCGGTAATATGCATCTTATTTCTGAGGTCGGTTCGAACATCTCTATATCTGGGGATGTAAATTCCCATTTATTAAACCTGCGCTTCGGAACGCCGTAGATCACCACCTTATCCCCTTCGTTGAAATTATCGTATATGTAGGTCTGATTGAACCATGTACAAAAGGCGTAGGCAAATCCATCTGTCAGTGTAAACTTTATCAGATCCATTCCGTTAACTCGTTTCTTCTCCTTTCTCTTTATGGTCAGAATAGTAGTCTGGGGGAGGTTTTCGGCTAAAGAATTTATCATTCTCAGGTCTCTTCTATCCTCGTAGGCTCTGGGAAAATAGTGGATGAGGTCATCTACAGTCTTGACATCTATTTTATTCAGAATAACCTCCCGCTTTGGCCCAACTCCTTTTACATATCTAACTGGCGACATCAGTTCCTTTTTACACTCCCTCGGCTTTGTAACAACGAAGGGTTTTATCAAAAATTCATCTCTCAGCTTTTCGAGCATTATGAATCCATTTTCTATTCTTTTCGCCCTCCTCTCAATGGGTAGAGAGGAATATATGGAGTAATGTTCTACGAACAACCGAATTTTTTTCTCCAACCCTTCGTTGGTTTCATATTCGCTGTGATCGAGAGATGAGGCGAGATGAAATAGACGTTTGTACAGGTTATTATCTTGATATCCATTTTCTACTTCTTCCCGAAAGTATCTCTCCGCTTCCGATGAAAAAAGATCCAAAAACACATCCTTCACCCTTCATCCTCTATTATAAAGGGATTATATCATGCTACGCATTTTCAAAATATTGAAGAGCCATATATAGATCGTGTAAGGCAATGAGATGGGAGCAGGTAAAGCTTATCATATGGCTCAAAAACGATTCACTTTATGCGGTCAAGAGATCATGCTTGAATAATGTGTTATAATCTTTGGGAATGAGGAAGTTATGATGAAAGGTGGTGAAGTGATGTCTTTTTTCAGGAGAAAAAAGAAAGATCTGAGCAAAGATCCCTTTTATATGACATCGAAGGCAGTGGTTATGTATGTAAGATGTTCTAAGTGTGGTGAGGTTTTCAGAAGTCATGTGTATAAGGGAAGCGAAATAGCTCTCGGTTATAAGGATGGTAAGAGTGGGTATGAATTGCGGAAAGAACTCATAGGTGCCAATTGTCCGAATAAGATAGAGGTGAATGCCTTCTTCTCCAATTCATTCAAGACTTTATCTTTTGATATAAAAGGTGGAGAATTCATAACCGAAGAAGAATATTACAGGGAAAAGGGAAAAAGATGATATGCCGGTTTTTTAAAATAATAGGACTTATTTTTTTGCTCATAATCTGGAATTTCGCATTTGCTCAGGAAGGCGAATTTCCCGATTATGGCGTCCCGACAACTATCCCCCCAAAATTAACCTCTGTATTTGGAGAATATAGGAAGAGTGATATGGAAAATTCACCGCATTTCCATTTCGGTGTGGATTTTTCAGTAGATTGGCAGGTAGGTAAGGAGATAGTGGCTGCTGGAAGTGGCTATGTAAAACGCGTAGTCGTGGATAGAAAGGATATCTACGGTGATCAAATAGTGTTGGCTCATCCGGAGGGATACGTTACATTATATGCACACCTTTCTGACTTCGTTGGCAATGTCCAGAAGATCGTTGAAATGCTAAAGAATGAATTCGGTGATAAGAGGATCGAGGTGAGGTTCAAACCGAACGATGTGGTTGTTAGGCGAGGACAAACAATAGGATATTCGGGGAAGACAGGAGATGCATTGGTTCCACATTGCCATTTCGAAGTGCGTTCTGAAGATGAGGAGTGGGTCTACAATCCTTTGTTTTTCCTGAGGTTGAAAGACGATGGGGCCATGATAAGGATAAAGAAGATAACGATCGATGGGGTGGATTATACATTCGATAAAATAAAAGATTCTACCGTATACGTTGGTGAGATGCGATTCCCCCAGATGAGTATCTCTGCGGATGAAGAAAATGGAAATAACGTTCGAGGTATCTATCGTATACAGATGTATGTTGATGGGGACCTGGTCTTCGAGTTGCAATTCGATAAGATGAGGATGGGGGAGTTCAGGAAAACTGGCATACTTTACGGCATATCTTATAATACTTACAACTACTACACGTACAGATTAACGATACCCTCAAACGATTTGTTGACTCCCATCAAGGTAAATAAAACTCATTCTATATCCTTGATCAGAGGGAGAAAATACAAGATCACGGTAGTCGTTTCAAATTTTTGGGGAAGAGAAAAGGAAGTGGAATTTTTCCTTGAAAGAAGACCAAATGCATAATAAAGGAGGAGATAAGAGTGTCAAAGAAGATTTTGTTCACAAGTGAATCCGTCACAGAAGGGCATCCTGACAAAGTAGCCGATAGGATTTCCGATGCCATATTGGATAGCCTCATAGAGAAGGATCCGAATTCGCGAGTAGCCGTTGAGACATTCGTTACAACGGGTTTAGTCTTGGTGGGCGGAGAGATATCGACACGAGCCTACGTGGATATTCCGAAGATCGTGAGAAAGACGATATTGGATATAGGTTACACGCGTGCTAAATACGGTTTCGATGGCGAGACATGCGCGGTACTCACTACAATAGATGAACAATCACCGGATATAGCTTTAGGGGTTAATAAAGCTCTGGAGGTAAAAGAAGGTGTGATGGCTGAAGAGGGTATAAAGACGATCGGGGCAGGAGATCAAGGAATAATGTTTGGTTATGCAACGAATGAAACCCCCGAGTTGATGCCCCTTCCGATCTCTCTTGCCCATAAACTCGCTCGCAAACTCGCTCAAGTGCGCAAGGAAGGAATTCTTCCTTATTTTAGGCCCGATGGGAAGACGCAGGTTACCGTGGAGTATAACGATGGGGGGAAACCGACTTGTGTGGATGCGATCGTGATCTCTGCTCAACACGATCCCGATATCTCGCTCGATAAACTCAGAGCCGATATTATCGAATATGTTATAAAAGCAATTGTACCCGCTCAGCTTTTGACAAAGGAGACGGTATTTTATATAAATCCAACTGGTAGGTTTGCCTTGGGTGGCCCCATGGCTGATACGGGTCTTACGGGCAGGAAGATCATCGTGGATACCTATGGAGGTTTTGGGCATCATGGTGGTGGATGTTTCTCGGGCAAAGACCCGACGAAGGTGGATCGATCGGCATCATATATGGCGAGGTACGTGGCCAAGAACATAGTGGCTTCGGGGATAGCCGATAAGTGTGAAATAGAATTGGCGTATGCCATCGGTGTTGCAAAGCCCGTTTCGATCTTTATAGATACGTTTGGAACCGGGAAGATACCCGACAAGGAGATCCTTTCAATAGTGATGGAGAACTTCGATTTCAGACCAGGGGCTATAATCGAGAATTTCGATCTCAGGCGTCCGATATACACACCACTTTCTGCCTACGGGCACTTCGGTAGAGAAGAATTGGATTTGCCATGGGAAAAGACAGATAAAGTAAAACTCCTCAGGGAAGCTGCAGGTATATGATGGGCTGTATAATGAAAAAATTGATGAAGTGATTGAGGAAAGATAATATCGTTGATTCGAGGCAGGCATGAGTGTTTCTTATGCTTAATTCGGTTGGTTTTGCAGGATTATGATGTGTGATCTATTCAGGATGGTGCAGGCATTTATCGCTCGTTCACTCGACTTTCCGCTGGTCAGTGGCGAGCGTTCCTCCTTAAACGCCGCCACATTCATAACATCCTGTTATTCACCAGCGATAAGTCTTCGTTCACTTCGCTATGCCTTGCAACACCCTTCACAGATCACACACTCATAATATGGTTACTACATTGCAAAACTCAACCTCATCTTCACATACGCTTTCACAACAGCCTCGAAACAACGATAAGTCTTGCGAAAAGAAAGATAGCGGGAAGTCGAGCAACGTGTTCGTTCACATCGATGATGCACACCAAGATATGCCTCCTACCGAATTGTTGAAGGAGAGAAAAGTCTTGTTTAGATCTTCATTAACACAGTTTGACATAGAGTCGATAAACATAGCGAATGGATGATTTCTGCAGTATAATTGTTAGAGTTATCGTTCTAAGAGAGTGAGGTAGATACATATACCATTGAAACTCCATAGGAACATCGTTAAATTTTATTTTTTAGAGTTTGCCATATATGTAATAGTTTCTACATACGGTTACTTCAGTTATTACTTCGATTCTGTAGGATTTTCCAAGAGTCAGATAGGTATCCTCATAGCAATTGGTCCTATTATGTCCCTAATGGCAAATCCATTTTGGTTAAATCTGGCTGATAGAAAGATCAAAAACAATGTTCTCATCTTGCTCTCAACCGTAGGAGCTGTGTTGATCTGGTTGGTTTACTCGATCCCAACATTTTTAGGCAAGGCTATCATTCTAATGGTCATATCATTCTTCACAGCTGCGATCGTACCAGTTGCAGAATCTATGGGTATACAATATCTATCACATGAAGGCTTTTCCTTCGGAAGATCCAGGATGATGGGATCTATAGGTTATTCGATCATGATCTTGATGATGGGATACCTGATAAGTGATTTCGGTAATTGGACTATTTTCTTAACATATTCCGTAGCCAGTGCCATGTGTGTTTTTCTCTCTACCCGATTACCCATTATCCATGGATATAGAAAATCGGAGGATTGTAAGGCTTCCTACATAGATATTCTAAAAAAGAAAGAATATATATTGATGTTGTTAGTAGCCTTTGTCGGTATATCTTCTGGTTCGTTCGGAACTTCTTTTTATCCTGTATACATCGTTCAAAAGGGATTTGAAGTCTACATAGCGGGGATAGGAATGTCTATAATGGCGATAAGTGAAATCCCATTCTTATTTTACTCGGATAGGATAATAAGGCGATTTGGCAACAGGGAGATCCTGGCATTCGGAGTGATGATGTATGGGATAAGATGGTTGTTAACCTCCTATGCTTCTTCCAAGATAATTCTTACGGGTATTCAATTGATACATGCAACCAATTACATATTCATATACTACTCCATATTCAGCTATATAAATGAGTACATACCTGAAAAGTTGAGGGCTAGAGCTCAAGCTTTATTCTGGATGGTGATCAGCGGGTTTGCAATAATAAGTGGTAGTGTATTAGGTGGACTTCTATCAGATGCAAGGGGACTCGTATTTTCATACTTTTTATTCGGGCTACTGAGCGCAGGAGTAGGAAGTATATATATGATATACGTTCTCCTTCATCGATAGCCTTCTCGTGGAGAAGGCAAGATCATCTCACTCACATCATGTTCTCGGATCTGTCAAACCAGTTCTGAAATGTAAAATATGCTGCGCCTAAGGAGATGTTTTCTTCATATTCCCTGTACTTTATCCTGAAATTGACGTTAAATGGATAAGAAAGCAAGGCTTTAGCCTTCTTCCTTACAGCCTCAAGAAACTTTTCTCCCAACTCAACATAATCTCCACCCACTATTATGATCTTCGGATCCAATGTAGTCACGATGTTAGCTAAGAGTGCAGAAAGAAAATCTATCTTATCATTTATAACAGCTCTAATGTTCTCCTCGTTATTTTCTCTATAGATCTTTGCTATTTCTGGAAACCGTATCTTTTTCCCCATTCTACTCGAAACTTCTTCTTCGATCGCCACCGTTGAGAGGATATCATTCACCTTTTTGTACTCGTTGTTACCTTTTAACAGATAAGAGTCACATATTTCACCTGCATAACCATGTGAACCTTTGTACAGTATGCCATTCTTTATGATACCAGCTCCTACACCATCACCTAAGAAGATATAAAAAACATCTTCTTCCCCTGAATTCCAGGCTTCTGCAAGTGCTGAAAGATTGGCATCGTTTTCTATATACACTGGTAGATCGAGGTGATCTCCGAAAAATGTGAGCTGATTCAACGTATTGAATTCTGCCAATCTGTTATTGATAACGATACCTTGTCTTTTATCAACTATCCCAGACACCCCAATACCAATGCCTATTGCTCTGTTAGAGATCTTTTTGTTTATCTTTTCGAGCTGCTTTACAAGGATCTCGAAATTCACGCCTCTGTCTATCTCTCTATCGTAAAAGAATTCCTCCATGTAAACTGGATTCATAGACAGATCTATAACCTTTATCTTCATATCATAATCCGTCATATCTATAGTTATAGCGTACGCTGCCGAGGGATTAATGGAATACAACATTGGGCGCCTACCCACCCTCGAATCTATCATCCCAACCTGCTTGATGAGTCCAGCACCTAAGAGATCTCTAATAATGTTGAATGCAGTTCCTGGGCTCACATTCAGTAAACTTGCGATCTGCTTGGGTGATAAACGCTTATATTTGAGAAATTCCTTCATCACAGCCGATCTTCTTTGTTTACTCATATTACTTTATACTAACATGATAATGACTTTATGTCAATCTTAATAATAATTTTATATTAACATTTCGATTGACAATTATAATAAATAATAGTAAAATGTTTAAGGAAAGGTGAAGAGAATCTTGCAAAATTGGGATATTGAATCAGTACGATCCTATGTACGTTTGCAAAGTCGTGCATTTAAGGTTCGGGCATTTTGAGATAGAGAGATAAAACGATGCACACCACTAAACTCCATGAGGTAGGAGGCATATCTTGATGTGCGAGTGCTGTGAACGGTTGCGAAGCAAATCTATCATTG
>WFSK01000228.1 GCA_015486095.1 Thermotogae bacterium | reverse complement strand
GTGAAGTCACCTTCCAACACCAAGGCATTGTCGAACTCAACATTTGCCCTTTTATGAGCGAGTTATAAACTCGCTCATAAAAGGGCAAATGTTGAGTTCGACAATGCCTTGGTGTTGGAAGGTGACTTCACACAGGAGAGTGGCGAAAGACTCACGAAATATGCACTCCGATCTCTGGATTTCGATGCGATCTTCGCTTCGGGCGATCTTATGGCGATCGGAGCCATGAACGTACTCAAGCAAGAGAACATCGAGATCGGGAAGGATATGTCTGTGATAGGTTTTGACGACATCGCAGTTGCTTCAATGGTTACACCAAAATTAACAACGATTCATCAGCCCATATTGGAATTGGGGCGAACCGCTGCTTCGATGCTTATCAAGTGTTTGAATGGTGAGGAAGTAAGTTCAAGATTGTTCGATGTAAAGCTCGTGGTGAGAGAATCAACGAGAAATTATTTACCATAGAGTAAGGATGTGATCTCTTTGTACATTATAAAATCAGGGAATACGATGCTCTCGATCGGTGAAGACGGGAAGATAAACCCTCACAGAAATGTTGGAGAAGGATTATATTATCTCGATATGAAAGTTATCGGAAGATTAGCGATGAACCCATCTATCAATGCAAATCTGTTCTATACGGATGTGAAGAACGATACCATCGTATTTCATTACCTCATCAGAGTTTCTAAAACATCTAACGATAATGACTTCGTTTGCCACCTCGAATACAACGTGTTCTCGAATGGGATCGAAATTGCAGTAGAATTCGAGAATTTTTCGAACACGGAAGTAAAGATAACATTCAATTATGTAATCGATTACGATTTCTCTGACATCTTCGAAGTTAGAAAAGAGGTAGGGGTTTACAAGATGCAATTACCCTATGGTAATGATGTGGAGTTCATCACTAAAAAGAAGAACGACATAGTCTACGATACACCTCATATTCGAATAGGTGTAAAAACAGATGGAGATCTTCCAGAAAATATCGTCATTCCGCCCCGAAAAACCGAGCAATTTCATAAAAAGATCATTATCGAGACCGACTTCAAGTCAGATGGCTTTGCACGTAAGATCTTTAGAAATGTGAAACATAAGAAATATTCTCCACCGACCATTAAACCTTCCGGAGAAAGATTGTCAAATCTGCTGACCAAAAGCATCGACGACATCACCATGCTTTTTTTGGATACCACATATGGCAAATTCCCAGCTGGTGGAGTCCCCTGGTTTTCGGCGATCTTCGGAAGAGATCCACTGGTTTTCGCTATTGAAGCTATGGAGTATTTCCCTGATGTAGTTCGAACCATATTGGAAGTCCTATCGGAGACTCAAGCAACATTTGAAGATGATTTCAGAGATGCCGAAGTAGGGAAAATAATACACGAGTTAAGAGTCGGAGAATTGGCTCTTTCGAAACGAATCCCGTTCGATGCATACTACGGAAGTATCGACTCAACACCTTTGTATTTGATGACGCTGTGGCGATACTGGAAATACACCAAAAACGATGAATTCATCCAACGACATTTGAAAAACGTTGAGTCTGCAGCGAACTGGATCGATTCTCACCTCGATGTGCGAGGGTATCTTTCGTATGAAGTACGTTCGAAGATGGGATTGAAGAATCAAGGTTGGAAAGATTCGCCCAATTCAGTGCTTTTTGCTGACGGAAGACCTCCCTCTCCTCCTATAGCCCTTTCAGAAGTTCAAGGATACGTTTATGCTGCCTACCTTTCTCTCGCAGATTTCTATGGATTCTTTGGGAATAAAGAAAGACAAGCAGATTATGTGCATAAGGCAGAGATGCTTAAAAATGCCTTTAATAGGGATTTTTGGATGGAAGATGAACGGTTTTATGCAATGGCTATAGATGGAAACGGAAGACGTGTGAATGCGATCTCCTCAAACCCTGGGCAATGTCTCTTTACAGGTATCGTAGATAAAGATAAAGCCAGCGCTGTGGTTAAAAGACTGCTTAGCAAAGATATGTTTTCCGGTTGGGGAATAAGGACCTTGTCTACGAAGATGTCTTTTTATAATCCCTATTCCTATCATAACGGTTCAGTTTGGCCTCATGACAATGCCCTGATCATCCTGGGGATGTTGAAGTACGGCTTTTACGAAGAGGCAAAGCGTTTGGCGAATTCTCTTTTGGATGCGGCCGCACAATTCGACTGGCGATTGCCAGAACTATTTACCGGTGTAGAAAGGAGGCGAGATGATAGGGTAATACCGTATCCCACTTCTTGTTCTCCCCAACTTTGGTCTGCGGGGAGTGCATTTGTACTCTATAAAACTTTAGAAGGAGGGTTTTAAAGTGAAGAAGGTATTGACCTTTTTGTTTGTGTTTTCGATTCTGTTTGTCACGGCATATGCTGTGACCGTGGTGAGACTTGGTGGGTGGCCATCAAGCCCATCGGAAACAGCAGCACTCCAAGCTGCGGTCAACAAGTTCAATGAGCTACACAAGGGAC
>WFSK01000227.1 GCA_015486095.1 Thermotogae bacterium | reverse complement strand
TCGGCTAATCTGGTTATGCCATACTGTCAGAATGCGAATATCTACTCCTCCATCCAGAACAGGGTGTACATAGCAACGGCAAACAGATGGGGATCGGATAGGAATGGCAGCAGAGAATTGTATTTCACAGGAGAGAGCCAGATAACTTCCCCAACCGGTGAGATCATGGCTAAGGCTTCGAAGGTTGGTGATGCCATACTCGAAGTCGATATAGATCCTCTTCTTTCTCGCAATAAGAAGTTGAATGCCTTCAACGACGTTCTGAAAGATAGAAGACCAGATCTCTACGAGTTGGGATTATAATAAGTGAGGATGATAATTGGCGTATTACTTACAGTTGTGAGGTGAAGTGGTTCTATGATCGAATTGGATGGAGAACACTTAACGTTCGATGAATACAGACGTGTTGTACTCTACAAAGAGCGAGTTGGATTGGCAGCACAGGCATACGAGAAGATGAGAGCATCTCGGGAGGTCGTTGAGAGAAGTGTAAGAGAAGGCAGGAAGATCTACGGAATAACAACTGGATTCGGAGCATTGAGCAATGTCAAGATAAGCCCTCAAAAGGTCTCTATCCTTCAGAAAAATCTTCTTCTCAGTCATGCGGCGGGTGTCGGCGATCCGCTACCCAACGAGGTCGTAAGAGGTATGCTCCTGTTGAGGATAAATTCTCTGGCGAAAGGCTATTCGGGTATAAGGGCGGATGTGGTGGACAGATTGATCTACTTTTTGAACGAAGACCTGATCTCTTACGTGCCATCACAGGGTTCTGTAGGAGCAAGTGGTGATCTTGCCCCTCTGGCACATCTCTCACTTCCCCTTATAGGATACGGCAAGATTTATTACGAAGGGAATTGGCGAGACGCCAGTGATGTCCTCAAAGAGAAGGGTATCTCTCCTCTAAATCTCGAGGCAAAGGAAGGGCTCGCGTTGATAAACGGTACCCAGGCGATGACGGCGATCCTGGCAGGATGCCTGATAAAATTCACAACTCTATTCAAGACCGCTCTTTTGACCAGCGTCATCTCTCTCGAAGCACTCAAAGGTACGGATACGGCATTCGATGAGAAGATACAGGCTACCCGTCCGTATGTTGGGCAGGTAAAGGTTGCAAAAACGTTGAGGAAGCTGATGAAAGGCAGCGAGATCAGAGCCTCACACAGGGTCGATGATCCGCGTGTTCAGGATGCCTATACCTTGAGGGCAATACCCCAAGTATACGGTGCAGTCTATGATGTATGGAGTTTCACGAAGGGGATCGTGGAGACGGAAATGAATTCTGCCACCGATAATCCTCTGATCTTTACAGAGACGGGTGAGTGTCTATCCGGAGGTAATTTTCACGGTGAACCCATAGCTATTGCCGCAGACACCTTTGCAATAGCCTTATCCTCTATGGGAAATATGATAGAGAGAAGGATAGATAGATTGGTAAACCCATTGGTATCCGGTTTGCCCCCATTTTTGACAGGTGGAGATGCGGGAGTGAATTCCGGTTATATGTTGTGGCAATATACGGCGGCTTCTCTTGCATCCGAGAACAAGATCCTGTCTCACCCTGCGTCTGTGGATTCCATCCCGACTTCTGCCTACAAAGAGGATCACGTTTCGATGGGAACGATCGCCGCCAGAAAGGCATCCATTGTTCTCGAAAATGTTATGAAGATAGTAACCATAGAGTTGATGTGTGCAACTCAGGGATTGGAGTTTCACAGACCTATGAGGTCGAGCAAAACGATAGAAGCCGGTGTAAAGATGGTTAGGGAACTGATCCCGAGATTGAAAGATGACAGATACTGTCGGGAAGATTTCGAACGTTTACTCAACGCAGTTAAGGAAGGAAGATTTTCGGCGTTGGTGGATATAGAGATGTAGTCTTTGAACTTAATTCTCATCTTAAAATCCATATCTGTAGGGACAAAACTTAAATAATGTTTAGCCACAAATGAACACGAGTAACTTCTAAAAATCCACTTAAATTAAAGAATAAAACATAAAGCCTGTCCCTACAGATATTTGAGCTTTTTATCTTTTCACATTACTTGGTTTCCGTTGGCTGTTTAGGGTCCTCTACGACATACTCCCCTTCAAAAGCCTCTGCACCTTCTTTCGTTTCTTGAACCTCTGGGATCTCCTTTTCCTCCGCCTTTTTAGCCTCTGGCGCTTCTTGAGCCGCTTCTTGATAACCCTGTCTTCCCTCAATAATGGCATCGGCGATCTTGGCAGTTATTAAAGCCGTAGCCCTTATGGCATCATCGTTACCTGGGATAACATAATCTATGGGGTCGGGATCACAATTCGTATCGACCAACGCGATCACAGGAATCTTTAACTTATTCGCTTCCGCAACGGCGATCTTCTCTTTTCGCGGATCTATGACGAAGATCGCATCGGGAAGCGTCGTCATCTCTTTTATCCCACCGAGATACTTCTCCAATTTCTCTTTTTCTCGAGAGAGTTTCAATGCCTCTTTGGGAGGTAACTTATCCAGTTCTCCACTCTCCTCCATCTCTTCGAGCTTTTTCAAGTAGTCGATCCTCTTCTTGATGGTCTTGAAATTCGTCAACATACCACCCAGCCATCTTTCAGTAACATAGAATGCTCCAGCCCTCTTCGCTTCTCTTTCGATGGCTTCTTGTGCCTGTTTTTTCGTACCAACCATCAGGATAGTGCCTCCTTTTGAGGCAACTTCTACCACAAAATTGTAAGCCCTATCGAACATCTTCACCGTTTTCTGTAGGTCTATTATATATATACCTTTTCTTGCAGTGTAGATATAGGGCTTCATCTTCGGATTCCAACGCTTAGTCTGGTGTCCGAAATGTACTCCTGTTTCGAGCAGTTGTTTCATGCTCAATACTGACACACTCTCACCTCCATTGGTTTTTCCCTCCACCTTTCTCTTCTCTCATAATCACCCCACAGGGGCACCAATTATGAGATCAAAAGATGTGTGAATTTATTCTTTACTCTCTCCCTTGAGAGAGCGAATTTTGTCTCTGATCTTGGCAGCCAATTCATAATTTTCCTCTTTTACAGCGATCTTCAACTGTCTATAAAGAAAATCGATTTTCTTCTTCGCATCTATCTTAAGATGATGAATCGACCTGATACTCTTGAAAATAATGGAACGCAATACCAGATATTCCAGATCCATGTAAGGAGTGAAGTAGACGAGATGCTTCTCGCTTAAGTGATCTTCAAGGGTATCGAGATATTTGAGATAGCGCCATGAGCTTCTCTTATACCTCAAAAATCCGTCTACACCATTTTCAAACAGATAGCGTAGACGGTTATGATCTAACGTGATCCTCCTTATTTCTCCATCAACGATGGATGAGATCACCTTTTTCATAAAACTTTACCCCTAAGAACCTCTTCGACAGTTTTATTGTTATATGTAGCCATTGCCCTCTCTATTCCATATCTCAAGAAGGTTTCTACAGCCCTTGCAGCCACGTTAATCACATCGATCACTATGGGAATCTCATTCTTGGAGAAGTTAGACAAGACATAAGTTGTTATCTCTTCTTCTCCCCTTCCTATACCTATCCTCAACCGAGGCACGTCCTCAGTACCCAACGTGTATAAGATAGATGCCATTCCTTTGTGTCCACCAGATGAACCTTTGGCTTTCAATCTGATCCTACCGAGCTCTAAATCCACATCATCGTGGATGATCAGCATATCTTCTAACGTTATATCATACAACTCCAGTGCATCTCTTACAGCCTTACCACTCAAATTCATAAAGGTCATCGGCTTTATGACCAATGCCCTTTTATCATAATATTCGATCTTATATCCTATGAAAGTTCTTTCGTTAAGCTCTTCCTCTACACTCTTATCCTCGAGAAACTTATCTACAACCAAAAAACCAACGTTATGTCTCGTATTCATGTATTCATATCCAGGATTTCCAAGCCCAACGATGAGATTCATTCCTCTTCTTCTTTTTCCTCTTCTTCCTTCTTTTCCTTTATAACCTCGGGTTCCTCTTCCTCTGCCTCAGCCGATACCACAGGAATCTCCTCAACTTCCTTCCTCGGTGGAATAACGGTAAAGACCGTCTGCTGGGGTTCGTTTTCTATCTTTACTCCCTCAGGTATGGCGAGGTCTTTGACGTGAAGACTGTGACCGATATCCAGAGCGGATATATCAACCTCAAGATACTCTATCAGGTCTTTTGGTAGGGCCTCTGCTTCCAGTTCATGCAGGACTATCTCTTCCATTCCACCTCTTTCAGCACCTCTGGACCTACCCACAAATCTTAAGGGCAACACGAAGTGGACAGGTTTACCCGCAGAGAGTTCATAAAAGTCCACATGGGCTATCTTCTCCGAAACCTTATCGTAAGCAACCTGCTTGACGAGTACATTCCGCACCTCATCACCCAATTTGGCATTTATGATGGTAACCTCTCCGATCTTCTCCAGCAACACGTATATATCATGAGCATCCACCTGTACTGCCTCGGGTGGCTTCTCCGGACCATATATCACTGCCGGGATCTTACCCTTTCTTCTAAGGCGTCTACTCGCCCTCTTACCAACATCTACTCGTTTCTCCAAAATTAATTCTGGCATTCCAACCTCCTATAAGATCGAATCTCACTGTTCACTCTAATATATATTAACAGGTGTTGAGACTTATTTCAAGTCCGAACTTCTTTTCTCTGCTTCAATCGTTTCATACGAAAGAAATCATCTCTTTCTGTCTCCTCCAAATAGGATTCTATGAATTTCACCACCTCTTCATAGCGAGGTATGAGGACATTCTCAAGCGCGTTGACACGTCTCTGCGTTTTTGTTATCTCAACCGCGAGTCTATAAACCGATGTTTCTATCTCAGTAAGCCTGGTGATCAAGGAAAGTGCACGTTTGAACGCCTTGTAAGCCTTATCGAGGTCTGCATTGGTCTCAGAAAAACCATAGGATGGTGTTATTCCTTCGTTTATTTCACTCACTTCCGGTACCTCAACTCCCATGACACTCCTGAGCCGTATCGATAGGTCATCGACTTCTTCTACGGCAAGTCCGATCTCCTCAACGTATTCTATCCCTATACTCAGATTCGCCTTTTGAAGACCATCGTAAGCCTCTGCGAAAACTGTTTCCATGTTCTCCTGCACCTCACGAGCTGCGTCTATGAGCCGCATCATCTCTCGTATCAGAACATTCCTCTTCTTATCGAGAAGGGTATGTCCCTCTTTCGCAAGTGCAAGAGACCTCTTTGCTTCTATGAGTTTGCTTTTTGTTGGAGAAACTCCCTGAATCATCTTTTGATCTCCTTGTAGTGCTCCTTCAACTCCGCTTCACTTACGCGGGTGAGTTCACTCGAGGGTAGATAACCCAACAATTTCCATCCCAGATCGAGTGTTTCTTCTATAGAGCGATCCTCATCGAAACCCTGGGATATGAATTCTCTCTCAAAGGCTTCTCCAAATCTCAAGTATCTCCTATCGATATCCGTTAGTTCTT
>WFSK01000226.1 GCA_015486095.1 Thermotogae bacterium | reverse complement strand
TCATCCCTTTCGTTACATCTATAGTTGCCGTTTCTCTGGTCTGGCAGTGGATATACAACGATGATTATGGACTGCTGAATTACATATTATCTTTCTTCGGCATATCGAAGATAGCGTGGCTGAAGGATGAAAGATATACTATCCCAACGATAATCATCCTGTCCGTCTGGAAATCCCTTGGATATGATGCCGTTATCTTCCTCGCAGGATTACAAAGTATAGACAAATTCTATTATGAAGCCGCCGATATAGATGGGGCAACGAGATGGCAGAAATTCATGTATATAACATGGCCTCTTTTATCTCCGACTACATTTTTCATACTGATAATCTCCATAATAGGTGCATTCAAGGTCTTTACTCAGGTGTACGTGCTTTACAACGCCGTTCCAGGTCCATACAACAACAGTGGTCTTACCATACTCTATTACGTCTTTCAGAAATTCTATGTGGAGCAGAAGATGGGATATGCCTCCGCTGCCGCTTACGTATTATTCGGCATCATCTTAATATTCACGATGATACAATTACAGGTAAGCAAAAAACGGGTGCATTATGAGACATGAGTTCAAAGAATTCACCTTCAAAGGTATGATCTATTTTCTTTTAACCACAGGGGCTTTATTGATGCTCCTTCCGTTCATTTGGATGGTGGTAACGTCTTTCAAGTTGCCGAGTGAGGTCCAACAATGGCCCCCAACCTTCACATCCAAGAATTTCTCCTCGTGGCGGCGTGTTAAGGTTAAAGCGAGTAAGGGTAGCAGGACGAATATAGATTTCGAGCATATGAGCCTTGAGGAGTTCCTGAGTCTTTCTTCTATGGGAAAGAGTGAAGAGGCCGAAAACAAACTTCTCATAACGGTAGATGATGATATGCCCATCAGGGGGAAGATGACGCTGTATCTGTTGGATGAAAATGGCAAAGCGGCATCGTACATACCACCCCTAACTCCAGATAAAGAAAGAGAGATATTCGAAGAGATCAAAGCGAAGATGGAAGGATGTCCGGCTCAATATAAAAAGCCGATCGAAAATGCCATCTCCGTTGCGAATAACGATCTTTACTCACTTTTTGCCGATCTATTCACCTATTTCAGAGATTCGAAGAATGCCTTTTTCTCGAGGAATTTTTTCATCGAACGTGTAAACGATATTTTGAATAGAATCGAACGGAATGGAAAACACTACGAGATGAAATTCATAGCCAATCCCTTACTCAGGGTAAAAGACAGCGATACTTCGACGGTAAAGCGGCAAAAGCAATTCATAACATCTCGCCTCAATGCCGCCTTTTCCTACATACGGGAAAAAACTCCAGTTCTGCAAGAAAAGTTAACGAGATATAAGAAGATATTCAAGGGCATCGAATTCACTCCGGGAGAATTAAGGGATATTCATGGTTATCTGGAAGAATATCTCGATGCGATAAGGATAGATAACGAGATGGTAAGAGAAGAAACGGGTGAAGAAGCTCCCTACGCCAGAGGTATCCTAAGGGTTTACTCTTTGAGATTCTTATCCGATTTAGAGGCTATACTGAAGATGATAGATCTTTACAGCTGGTTCACGGCGAAATTCAACGGACTCAGGACTTCTCATCTATCTACAGATGAGATCGTGTTCAGATATCAAACGGAAAAAGAGATAAAGACCGCCCTATCGGTACGATTGAATACACTCCCTATGAAGCCATACGTAAGGGATAAGATAACGGATGTATTCAACAAGTCATCCGTGAGCTCCTTCATAACGGATCTCCTCGACACGATGAACTCCGATATCAAGACGGCGTTGATGGGAGTTTTGAGTGATAATTCAAAGGTGATCAAGGTATTCAACGAGTTCAGGTCTGTTATTTCGAAGAAGAAAGATATAGACGATATCTTAAAGGATTACGATATAGCCAGGCGCGGCAAATTGAGGAAGGTCTTTTACAGGATGTCCGATTATATGAATACCATAAATGAGATAAATACTATCTATACGGATATCAAGAATAGGGCGAAGATCCTGGAAAAGCCAGAGGAGGTTAAAAATGTATGGGTGAGAAGCAGCGGGAGTATAGAGATCTCTTTCAAGAAGGGTATTCATCCCATATCGTTCATGACGGCAAAACCCAGGATGAACGTCAGATTCTCTCCTTCAGAGGTGTTCAAAAACATATTTCAAAATTATGTAGATGCCTGGAACGCCGCACCGTTCGGTAGATATTTTCTCAATTCCATATTCGTGGCACTATCGACCACGATATTGGAGATCATATTCGCTTCTATGGCCGCGTTCGCCTTCGCCAAGATAAGATTTTTCGGAAGGGATGTGATCTTCCTGATCCTTCTTTCGACTATGATGGTACCGGGAGAGATCTTCCTGATACCCAACTACATCACTCTGACTAAATTCGGCTGGATAGACACGTATTACGCCCTGATCGTTCCCTGGACTACCAGCGTCTTCGCTATCTTTCTCATGCGTCAATACTTCATGACACTCCCGGATGAATTATACGATGCTGCCAAGATAGACGGTTGTTCCAAATGGCGATTTCTGTGGAGAATAGCCGTTCCCCTTTCCAAGCCCATAATATCTACCGCTGCTCTTCTGAAATTCATAGGGAGCTGGAACGCATTCCTGTGGGTTTTGATAATGACGAAGAGTCCGGAGATGAGGACGATCCCGGTTGGTCTTCAAAACTTCAGCTCTGAGGCGGGAACAGTCTACAACCAACTCATGGCGGCATCAACGTTCTCCCTACTTCCTATAATGATACTCTTCTTATTCGCTCAGAAGCAATTGATAAGAGGCATAGCAAGGACAGGGTTGAGATGAGGAGAAAATTTAACGCCAGACTTCTCATGAAGTCTGGGTTCAGGGTTATGGTAAAATAAAATGGGTATTTTCGACAGAGTTCGATAATTCGAAAAGAAGAGTGATGACGATGAAATATTTGCCGATAGGGATATCTGATCTTAAAGACTTCGTGGAGGGAAATTACATCTACGTAGACAAGACGAAATGGATCTATGAATTGGTTAAACCTTACAAAGGATTCTATTTTTTATCCCGTCCAAGGAGATTTGGGAAGACCCTGACCATTTCGACGTTATATCATCTCTTCAAGGGAGAAAAGGAATTGTTCAAAGGAACATACATCTACGATAAATGGGCATTCAACACGTGGCCTGTGATAAGGTTGAATCTAACGAGAGTGAATCCACAAAGGGAATGTATCGTCGAATCCCTATCCCAATACCTGAGATCGACTGCAAGGGAATTAGATGTCGAATTAGAGGCTACCGAATACGGAAACATGTTCGCAGAGTTGATCGAGAAATTGCATCGCAAAAATGATAAGGATGTCGTGATCCTTATCGATGAATATGATGCACCATTTCTACACAACCTGGCAAAACCAGAATTGCAGGAGATAAGAGAGATAATGAATCAATTCTACGTGCAATTGAAAGCGCAAGGAGAGTACATCAAGTTCATATTCTTGACAGGGATCAGCAAATTTTCAAAAGTCAGTATCTTCTCTAAATTAAACAATCTCGAAGACCTCTCGATGTACGATGAATATGCTACGTTTTTAGGCTATACCGAAGAAGAGATAGATAGATACTTCAGAGATCATATAGAGAAGGCGAAGAAGGCTCTGAATCTTACAGAAGAGAGATTCTGGGAAAAACTGAGTGAATGGTACAACGGATATTCCTGGAATGGCAAGGATAGAGTATACACTCCATTCAGTATAATCAATTTCTTCAAGCAAAAGCAGTTTTCGAATTTCTGGTATGAATCGGGGAGTCCTTCATTCTTGATAAGGTATGTCGAGAAGAAAGGGATAAGCGAGCTGGAAAACCTTAAATTCTCTCCAACACAGTTGAGTGCAAGAGAGATAGAAGAATCAACACTGCCGATATTTCTATGGCAGGCAGGTTATTTAACCATCGTCTATCGCGATACCGAAGCGATCGTATTCGATTATCCGAATAGAGAGGTAGAGCAAAGTTTTTCTGAATTGCTAACCATGGAAT
>WFSK01000225.1 GCA_015486095.1 Thermotogae bacterium | reverse complement strand
CTTTTATACCATAGACAACAGTATCTATCTCTATGAATTCAATCCCGATCTCTACGTATACTATCCAAAAGGCAATTACATATCTTTGCCCTGGAAGATAACTGGTATATCGGCAGCGAGGGCAAAAAATAGTAATCGCCTTTTCTATATAATTTCAACCTACGATGGTCAGATACGCTCATTTGAAGATAAAGATGATATGCTGCTCTCCGTGTCTACTCTCCGTCTCAATGCAAATGTGGTCAACATAGTCTCGGTTGAAGATGGGATCTGGGGATACAGTAGTAATAGAGCTATCTTCGGTTTGAAGTTAGACGAAAGCGGAAAGATGAATGTAGACCTGGTAAACGATTATCCGAACGTTGTGGATTTCGTACATCCCTTGTCGAATACAAATGAATTCATTCTAATAGGTCAACAGATGTCCACAGGAGGATATCCATATTCTTATATCGAAGTGGTAAAGCTCGAACATGGAACATTTCTGAATTACTTGGAGACATTAGCAAGATACGAAGAGAAGTTATCGCAGGTGCTTGCCTTCATACCTCTCAAAGATGGAGGTATGATCGGATGTAGAGATGGAAGAATCTTAAAGGTGATCTTTAAGTGAGAGGAATAATCACCAGTTCGGATACCATAGCTGCGATAGCCACTCCTCCTGGTATAGGGGCTATAGCAGTAATAAGGGTGAGTGGACCGAACGCCATAGCGATCGTAAACAAATGCTTCAAACCCTCTACAAGACTTGGATTACCCGATTTTCCTTCGAACTCTATACGTCATGGATTCATCGTAGATCGAGAAAAAGGAGTCATGATAGATGAGGTTATGGTGGCGGTATATCGAAAACCCAGGTCTTATACAGGTGAAGATATGGTGGAGATCGATACGCATGGAGGATATGTGGTACCGAGAGCAGTGCTCGAGTGTGTCTTAAATGCCGGTGCGAGACTCGCAGAGAGAGGAGAATTCACGAAGAGGGCATTTCTGAACGGTAAAATGGATGCCATTCAAGCCGAAGCCGTAATGGACGTGATATCGGCAAAAACAGAATTATCCCTCAGGCAAGGTATGTCACAATTATCCGGGCGCTTATCGAGAGAAATAGAGAGTATAAGGGAGAGATTACTCGATTGTGCCGCTGAGGTCGAGGTGGGATTGGACTATCCAGATGAATATTTCGAGGACATCGATGATAAACTCCTGAAAGAGTTGGATTCTGTTAAGATGAGACTCAAAAGGCTTTTATCTACAGCAACAGAGGGCATGCTGTTGAGAAGTGGGATAAATACAGTCATATTGGGTAAGCCAAACGTTGGAAAATCCAGCTTGATGAACCGCATTCTTGGGACAGATAGATCCATAGTCACCCAAACACCTGGTACGACCCGTGATTTCATAACGGAAACCATCAATATGAGAGGAATCCCTTTGAACATCGTTGATACCGCAGGCATAAGGGAAGTGGAAGATGAGGCAGAAAGAGAAGGGGTGAATAGGGCGTTAAAGATGGCAGAGACAGCGGATATGATCCTATTCGTTTTAGATGCATCCGAACCTGTACAAGATATAGACCTGGAGATACTGGATAAGATCAGGAATAAGAGATATATAATCGTTATCAACAAGATAGATGTGAATTCGAAGTTGGATGTCGAGTTGATAAGAGAACATCTCGGTACGGATAAGCATATCGTTACCATTTCTGCCCTTAAAGGGGAAGGATTGGAGAAGCTGGAAGATTTCATATACGATGAGATAACATCGAAGGATACAAACATTGGCTTTACACCCATGATAACGAATATACGCCAGAAGCAGCTGATTTCTAAGATGTTTAATGCCGTAAAGGATGCCACAAACTTACTCAAAACAGGTTCATTCCTCGATCTGGTTGCCACAGACCTACGAGATGCGATAGAGGCATCCGATGAAATGCTCGGAAGGATATATACAGATGACCTGCTGGATAAGATGTTCTCGAACTTCTGTGTTGGAAAATGACTTTACAGAAGCCAAGCCCACGTAAATGAAATTTGATAAATAACTACGTTAATTGTAAGATTTATGCGATTAACCCGAAAGAACGGGTACGATCAAGTATCCTTCCTCGGTATCTCCTATAGCCTCGTACATGCCAGCGAGATAAAAGTAGCCGACCAGTGCAGAGGTAAGGGCATCTATTTCATCATGCGTTATCCGTTCTTTTTCTGGAATGAGCCTTATTCCCATATCCGTTAGATCTTCTTTCAATTCTTCCAGATCGATCTTCTTTCTCGGAAATCTCAAGATATCCTGAGCTGCCCCCGGATAACTCTCTATCACTTCATAACCCTGCTCTTCGAAATACTGGGAGAGTCTGATTCCCCTCATGGTTAGTTTCTTCATACTCTCGATCAGAGGGGGATAGGCATTGATTCCTCTCTTCTTCAAGCGCTTCTCACATTTTCTGTTGATCCCACTCACGGGCAGATGGAGGGGAGAGTCTATCGATATCAGGTGAGGCTTCGCGTTCAAAGTCTTGGATATTATCTCCTCATCCGTAATTGCCGTGGTCAAATATGCCTTTTCTTCCCGAAGTATGCAGATACCAGAGGGTTTCTTTGAAGTACCCGCAGGGTCTATTCCAACCACCAGAGGTTCATATCCATTCCTTTTTATCTCTTTTATCAAATGAGTTATCTTTATTTCAACTCTTTTGATCCTCTTTCTTTCGATCTCGATCAATACTTCATCGTTGCCCCGGATCTCCAACCGGTGAGCATTTCTGCGTAAGGTGATCTTCGGTACGATAAATCTGGAAGGCGGCAGTGCGAAGTCGGCTCCTCTTTTCTTCATCCGGTATAGGATATCACTTCTGATGCCTTCACATTTCTTCGAATAGCAGAAATCCATGAGCTCTTTCAGGTTCACCGTATCGTAGATGTTGTATAAGATCAACCTTCTCAATGCATCATGATCGCCCCTCACGAACCTATTCCACAAGACGGGAACTTCTCTCCCATTCAACCCCTGGACATCCGCTTCTCTCTCAATACCCAGTCTCTTCTCTATCTCCTTCAGAGGTCCAGAGATGCCTATCGATCTGAGTAAAAACCTCAGATCGATGTGAATGGGAGGGATCTCGATATCAGGGAATTTCTCTCTTATGAACGGAATATCGAATAGCTTTCCATTGAAGGTCACGAGTATCTCGTATTTCTTCAAATACTCCACAATATCATCGAGATCGTTATCCTTTACGAAGACCCTGATATTCTTACCATCGAATGTCCCTATAACGGTTATATCGTTATAATACGATGAAATGCCCGTGGTTTCGATATCGAGAAATAGAGTCTTATCTTGAAATTCTCTGTACACCCTCCAATATTCATTCTGCGGTAAATATCTCGCAAAAAAAGAGGCATCTTTCTTCGTCAAAGCCTTTTTTGCCATTGCTATTTGCTCTTTAATACGTTCGAGTTTGGCTGTACTCAACCCTTTTAGAGATATCTCATCTCCCAGGTCATCCCACGTGAAGATCCCCTTTTTCCAGAGATACTCCTCGGTTTTCCTCCCAATTCCCGGAACGAGTATGAACGTGCTCTTGATCATCTTATCGCAAAAAGCTGCCAATCATCGCTCACAGTGTAAATAGTCCCATCTTTGCCAATGG
>WFSK01000224.1 GCA_015486095.1 Thermotogae bacterium | reverse complement strand
TTCATCAACACAGTTTAACATAGAGCCGAGTCCGTTTCTTTCGGCAAAGCCTCCTCTATCGATTCTTTACTATTATACAACCCCATTCATTTGATATCCCAAGGATTCTGATATAAAATAGAGACGAGTATTCGTATTTCGAAATGTTGAGAAAGGAGAAAAAGATGAAAGAATGTTTAGTGATCTTCGATTTAGATGGTACCCTTTACAAAACTGAGAGTTCGTTTATACCCGCAGTGAGGCAACTGTTGATGGAATATGGCTTGCCCATACCAGATAATGACCTTCTTTTATCTTTCGTGGGTGAACCCATGAGTAAGTTTATCGAATGGCTTAAAACGCTGGATTTCAGAGACGATTTGAAGACGGTTGTCGACAGGATAGATATGCTGGAGATCAACTACGTATCCGAAAAGGGTGTCCTCTATCCAAACGTGTTGGAAACATTAGAATGGTTGAGGAACAAGGATTGTGGCGTAGCCTTATGCACCAATGCACGTCGATCATATGTTTACCAGATCATGAACAAATTCGATCTGCAGAGATATTTCGATGTAGTCCGATATCTTGAAAATGATAGCAATACGAAATCCGATATGGTTAGGGAGATAATCACATCGTTGAACGCTCGAAAGACCTTTATCGTCGGTGACCGCTATCATGATATCATCTCGGCGAGAGATAACGATTGTGTAGCAGTTGGGGTGAATTACGGTTATGGTAAGTCGGAGATCGAAAAAGCGAATTACGTGGTGGACGATATCGGAGAGATCAGAGGTATAATCGAACGAGGGTCATGAAGGTATACATACGTACGTACGGTTGTCAATTGAATGTGAACGATACTGAGATAATGCTGGGTATCCTGGAACGGTATGGGCATACCGTGGTTAATTCTATAGATGACGCCGATCTGATCGTACTGAACACTTGTGCGGTCCGGGCAAAATCGGAAGAGAAAGTGTATGGAAAACTGGGAGAAATAAATCGAATAAAACGGGTTAAGCCCAATATCTTCGTTGGTATAGCAGGTTGTATGGTAGAAGATAAGAGAGAAGAGTTATTGTCTAACGATACGGTAGACTTTATCATAGGTACGAGGGCGATAACTCGCATAGGAGAGGCTGTGGGAAGATTGCAGAAGGGAGATAGGAAATTCGCCATACTGGATGACCTATCCGATGAGCTGGCAGGGGAACTGCCGTTTCATCGATTGGATAGATACCATGCATGGGTTACCATAATTCGCGGTTGCAACAAATTCTGTACGTACTGTATAGTCCCCTATACACGTGGAAGGGAGAGAAGCAGACCACCAGGAGAGATATTAAAAGAAATAAAGCAATTGGCTTTATCCGGTTACAAGGAGATCACGCTGCTCGGACAAAATGTGGATTCCTACGGTAAGGACCTTTCAGGGAATTACAGGTTCAGCGATCTACTCGAGGATGTTGCCAGAATCGATGGTGTAGATAGGATATGGTTCTTGACTTCATACCCTAACGATCTCGAGGAAAGGGTGATCGATATAGTATCTTCTAATCCCAAATTCGGCAAACTCTTTCATCTGCCGATCCAATCTGGCAGCGATCGCATACTGAAGCTAATGAACAGAGGATATACGGTAAAACAATATCTTAGACTGATCGATACCGTGAGGAGAAAATGTCCGAATGCTGCAATAACTACTGATATCATAGTCGGCTTTCCAACAGAGACGGCAGAGGATTTTGAGAATACATTAAAGGTAATGGAAACTGTTCGGTTCAACAGGGTGAATGTCGCTGCATATTCTGTCAGAGATGGAACATATGCTGCAAAACACTTTGAGGATGATGTCCCAAGATCCATCAAATTGAAGCGCCTAAATGAGATATTGAGGAGAGAAAGGGAAATAAGTTTAGAGCGAAGTGAAGAATTACTCAACACGTCTGCATGGGTTTTTCTGAGGGGGAGGAGCGAGATCGATCCAAGAGACGCCTATGGTTATACAGACCAGTTTAAAACGTTGATAGTAAAGGATGGGGTAAAATTCCTCGGGAGATGGGCACGAGTCAAGATAATTAAGGTAAGTTCTGGACTGCTGTGGGGTGAAATGGAGAAGGTGGTGGAAAGACGAGGTGAACTCGTACATACCTTATGAATAATCTAACGCCTCTTATGAAACAATATATGGATATAAAGAAAAACTATCCAGACGCCATATTGCTGTTCCGTCTTGGGGACTTCTATGAGGCATTCTCGGCAGACGCCAAGGTGGTATCGAAGGAATTAGATATAGTCTTAACGAGCAGATTAGGGATGCCTATGGCAGGTGTCCCATACCATGCCGTGATGAACTACGTGAGAAAACTCGTTAGTGCTGGCTATAAGGTGGCTATATGCGATCAAATGGAGGATCCCTCCCTGGCTAAGGGTCTCGTGAGGCGAGAAGTCACTCGTGTTATAACCCCAGGAACTGCTATAGACGAAGAATTGGTGGAGAGCAGTGATAACATATACACCCTTTCTCTGATGAAGGGTGAATCGAATTATGCGATCGCATACGTAGATATATCCACAGGTGACGCCTTTACCACCTCTGCTCAGGATGAAAATCCGATATTCGATGAGATATCTAGGATCATGCCGAAACAGATACTCTTACAATATGAACTCAAAGATTTAGAAATATCGGCAGAAATAAAAGAATATTTCCCGAATACGGCAATAGAATTCTTGGAAGATTGGTATTATTCTGATGAACAATGTCGAAACAGTATAAAGAGGGTATTCAAGTCGAGATTCACAAGTGAATTTGGGTTCGATAAAGAGCAGGTGAAGGCGATAGGTATGTTACTAACCTATCTGTTGGAAACACAAAAAAGAGATATGAGCTATCTGCATCCTTTCAGGATATACAGGATCGATGACACCATGATCATAGATAGGAATACACTACGAAATCTGGAGATCTCCTTTTTGCTTGAACGATTGGATGAAACAGTTACTCCGATGGGAAAGAGATTGTTAAAGAGATATATATTATCACCATCTACGGATACAACGGAGATAAACCATCGTCTCGATGTGGTCGAAACATTTTATAAGAATCGTATACTCTTAGAGGAGATTCGAGAATATCTGATGACGGTGAAAGACTTGGAGAGATTAGTATCGAGATTGAACTTCGGTACCATATCCCCACGTGCTATGATAACGTTGAAGAATTCATTGAAGGCGATACCTTATCTGAAAAAGGCACTTCTCACCGAACCGATGTTGTCGAGCGCAGGTGAACAATTGGAGGAATGTCAAGAAGCGGTGGATATAATTGAGCGAGCGATTGTAGATTCTCCACCGGCAACCTTGAAAGATGGTGGAGTTATAAGGGAAGGATACGATGCCGAACTGGATGAAATGAGACGTATCTTAAATGGCGGAGAAAGGTTCATAGAGGAATATCAGGAACGTGAAAGGGCGAAGACTGGCATAAAGAATCTAAAGATAGGATTTAATAAAGTATATGGCTATTACATAGAGGTGAATAAATCACAAGTGAATAAGGTTCCAAAGGATTATGTAAGGAAGCAGACTTTAGTAGGGACAGAAAGATACATAACAGCGGATTTGAAAGAAGAAGAGAACAAGGTACTGCATGCCAGAGAGAGGATTTTGCAATTGGAAGAGAGATGTTATCAAAAGGTGAGATATGAGTTAATGGAGTTTTCATCGAGGATCCAGAAGAATGCGAAGATCATAGCGAAGATAGACGTGCTATCGAACTTCGCCAGGATCGCTCTGCAGTACAACTACATACGTCCCATTGTTGACGAAACCAATATTATGGAGATACGAGAAGGAAGACATCCTGTAATAGAGGGAACGGTGGAGGGAAGGTTTGTCCCAAATGACCTCTTCATGGATAACGAAGAGAATAGATTCATAATCTTGACAGGCCCGAATATGTCTGGGAAATCCACATATATACGACAGGTGGCATTGATAACCATAATGGCACAAGCAGGCTCGTTCGTTCCAGCAAAATATACCCATTTAGGCGTTGTAGATAGGGTATTCACTCGCATTGGAGCAAGAGATGACATCTCTTCGAATAGATCTACCTTCTTCGTCGAGATGGAGGAAACGAGTGATATTCTGAACAACGCCACTGAGAATAGTCTTATCGTGTTAGATGAGATAGGAAGAGGTACAAGTACCTTCGATGGCATCAGTATAGCCTGGGCTGTGAGTGAATACATAAATAATGCCCTTGGTGCAAAGACACTCTTCGCTACTCACTACAACGAGTTGACAGAGCTTGCCAATTGTTACAGAGGTTTCAAGAACTATACGATATTGGTGAAAGAGCATGGCGAAGAGGTTGAATTTACCCACAGAGTTGTGGAAGGGGCAACTGACAAGAGTTACGGTGTAGAAGTGGCTGAATTGGCAGGATTGCCCAACGAGGTAACGCAGAGAGCGAGAGAGGTCTTAAAGACCATAACGGAGAAAAAGAGTTTAGATAAGGCATTGAGGGTACTGAACGAAGAGGACATGAAGAGATTGAGGGAGAGAAAAGCAAGGATTTCCCGAAGGAGAAGAAAACATCCTCGAAATATCCATCAGATTTCATTATTCAATACATCGGATGACTCGGAAGATCACGAGATGTGAACAAAACTTGGTAAAGCGTTGATATAATAGGACAAAATGATGGTGAAGTATGATCTTAATTATATCTTTTTTGAGGGTACGAATATTGAGATTTTAGAAAAGGCTTTAAGGATCAGGAGAAAAGTGTTTATAGAAGAGCAAGGTATAAAGGAGAAAGATGACCTGGATGGAAAAGATGAGAGAAGCATACATCTACTCGTTCTTTTCAATGCTAAGCCAGTTGGAACGGCGAGATTAAGGAAGGTAGATGATCTATCTTTAAAGGTTGAAAGAGTAGCAGTTGTAAAGGAGTTCAGGAATATGGGTATAGGGAAGAATATCATGTGTGAAATAGAGAGATATGCAAAGAAATTGGGCATTAAAATGTTAACTCTGGATTCTCAGATTGGCGTGAAAGATTTTTATAAAAAACTGGGTTATTCTGTGTTAGGAAGTGAATTCTGCGAGGCCGGAATATTACATGTAAAGATGATAAAAAGATTATAACGAAAAGCGAGGGGTGAAGATGTTATTCAAATTGAAAAGAACACATAATTGTGGGGATATCACAAGGGAGAATATCGATGAGGAAGTAGTCTTGAATGGTTGGGTAAACGATACGAGAAAACTGGGAAATCTGATCTTTGTAACCTTACGTGATAGGAGTGGGATGATTCAAGTAGTCTTCAATCCACAAATCGATGCCCATGCTCATCACATTGCCAGGGATGTGAGAAAAGAATATGTATTGGCTGTAAAGGGGAAGGTAAAGAAGCGCCCAAAGGATACTGCAAATCCCAATCTTAAGACTGGCGAGATCGAGGTGGTTGCAACGGATATCGAAATTCTGAATACCTCCAAAACACCACCGATCTACGTTAACCGTGAAGAAAGGGTAGATGAGGACCTCAGATTGAGGTATAGATATCTCGATCTCCGCAGGCCGTCTATGCAAAAGAATCTCATCCAGAGGCATAGAATAACTCAGAGTGTGAGGACATATTTGAATGAAAATGGTTTTATTGAGGTCGAAACTCCCATCCTCACGAAGAGTACCCCAGAAGGTGCTCGTGATTTCTTAGTGCCATGGAGAGGAAGGCCGGGGTATTTCTTCGCATTGCCACAATCTCCCCAATTGTTCAAACAGCTCCTGATGATAGGTGGATTAGAGCGTTATTACCAACTTGCGAGGTGTTTTAGAGATGAAGACCTCAGAGCAGAAAGGCAACTCGAATTCACCCAAATAGATATCGAGATGTCGTTTATAGGAATAGAGGATATTCTGTCCATTACAGAGGGTATGATCGAGAGGGTCTTCAAAGATGTTTTGAATTACGAGGTCGAATTGCCCTTGGATAGATTGCAGTATTCAGAGGCAATGGATAGATATGGTATAGATAAACCTGATAGGCGTTGTGGATATGAACTCATAGATCTGACAGATATATTTCATAACACATCTTTCAAGGTATTCCAAAGTGTAGTCAATGCCAACGGTGTGATAAAGGCTATCAAGGACGAGAATGGTATAGTATCTTCTCGTTCTGCCATCGATAGATTGGGAGATCTAGTAAAGGAAAAGGGTGCAAAGGGGCTTGTGTGGATGAGATTTGAAAACAACACAATCAAGTCATCTATCGAGAATTTCTTGACACCTGTTGAAATAGAGGCGATCAAAAAAAGGTGTAATCCATCGAACGGGGATACTCTGTTCATCATAGCAGGAGATAAGAATGTCGTTAATACCGCGTTGGGAGTGATAAGGACCAGTTTGATCTCTAAATTAGCTCAACCGAAAGGTACATTCGATATTCTATGGGTCTTGAATTTCCCCTTCGTGGAATGGGATGTTGAAGAGAAGAGATACAAGGCAGAGCATCATCCCTTCACGATGCCAAATCTGGAAGAGTTCGAGAAATATAAAGACACCGATCCGTTGAAGATCGGCTCTTTAACCTATGATCTGGTGATAAATGGTGTTGAAATAGGAAGTGGCTCGATAAGGATAAACGATGTGAAATTGCAAGAGGAAGTTTTTAATCTTCTATCCATAAGAGAAGATGAAGCGAGAAAGAGATTCGGTTTCCTATTGGAGGCATTGGAATATGGAGCACCTCCTCATGGGGGAATAGCTATAGGATTGGATAGACTCGTTATGTTGATGACAGGTAACCGGTCCATTCGTGATGTAACGGCCTTCCCTAAGACGAAATCTGGTTTCGATCCTTTAACCAATGCTCCTTCTAAGGTTTCTGAAAGGCAATTGAAAGAACTTCATATCCATGTGATAGAGTGAAGATGAGAGAAGCCCTGACGTGGGCGGCCAAAAAGTTAGATGTGGATTTCATAACGGAGCCGAGGATCGATGCTCTCCTTTTGCTCTCTCGTGTTCTAAGGAAGGAGAAAGAGTGGATTTTGGCACATTCGGATGGATCTTTGTCTCAAGGGGAGTTGAAGAGGTTTAGAAGTTTTGTAGAAGAGAGAGCAAATGGTAAGCCTTTACACTACATACTCGGATACAAGGAATTCATGGGCTTGAAGTTCGAAGTGAATGAATCTGTGTTCATACCTCGATTCGAAACCGAAGACCTGGTGGGATATATCGTAGAAAGGTATAAAGGAAGTATATATACGTTTGCGGACATAGGGACGGGTAGTGGTGCTATAGGAGTGAGCCTTGCCTATTATCTTCCATTCTCTTACGTATATGCGACTGATATAAGCGAAAAGGCATTGGTGATAGCCAGGAGAAACGCGAGGAATATCGGTGTCGATAACAGGGTGAAATTCCTCAAGGGGAATCTGTTAGAACCGTTGAAAGATGTGTACGATAAAATAGACGTTGTGATAGCTAATCTGCCGTATATAAGAGAAGGGGATTATGAAAAACTGCCACTGGATGTCCGTAGAGAACCCAAGCATGCATTACTCTCTCCAGAGAGAGGGGTCGGTGTGTACAAGATTCTATTATCGCAGATGAAGACCTATGGTATATCAGCCGCATACATCGAATGCATACCTGAAGAGGTGGGGGAATTAACGAAATTCATTTCTTCTTTGGGCTTCGAACATCGAATATTAAAAGATAGCAGTGGTGTTGAACGATTTGTGGGAGTATTCAAATAGAAATCATCAGGATCACGGCGAAGAGAATCTGATAAGATATCCCTATTTCGAGTTCGAATACAGAGGTGGAAAGCGCCTTGGGTTTTATGAAATTCGCCATAAAGTACCCGAGAGCAGCGATTACAACTGCTTCTGCTAGATATAGCAAATCTGGCCAGTGAAGAAAGAACACTGGTAATATGATACATAGAGACAAGACATATTCTGATATCGGAATACGTTGACTTGAGTTTCCTTTTACAGATCTGGGAAGGCGGAAGATATATATAGCGGTTAAAAGACCTACTAGGATACCTAAGATTGGATTAGATGAAAAGAGGGATCTTTTTGCTATGAAACCTAAGAATGGAGGTAAACCTAACAGAGAAGATATCCCTAAGTACATAAAGATCTTTGAAGTCTTTCCCCTTTCCTTGACCGTTGAAAATAACAAGGCCTTTGTTAGCGAATGGAAGAAGATATACATTCCAACCGCCATTGGTATTACAGAAGCAAGAAACACGGCAACACCCATCTGTGAAGATGTAGAATATGCCAGAAGCCTTTTAGGGCGATTCTCGAAGATAGCATAGAGCGCTCCCAAGCTTACCGAAAGTATACCTGCGATGGCGATGATATCAACGATCTTTGGGTATTGAACGAGCGGAAAGATCCTCAAAAGGGCAAAGATCCCCAGATTGACCACACCCCCAGAGAGGAGCATCGAAACAGGAGTTATCGCCTCGGCATGGGCATCTGGTAGCCAGGCACTCAGGAAAAACAGACCAGACTTCACCAATATACCGGTGAGCATAAGAGAGATCGCGATAGGAGGTAAAGGTGCTCCAGTGTTAGAGATATAGCTGAGGTTTAGTGAACCCGTCGCCCTGTATATCAGACTAACACCTGATAGATACAGATTAAAAGCTACAACGCTCATCATCATGTATTTGAGTGCTGCCCACACGCGTGTTGATTTTTCACCATAGCCAACCAGGAGGAAGGATAAGATAGAAGCGAGTTCTACCGATACATAAAGATTGAAG
>WFSK01000223.1 GCA_015486095.1 Thermotogae bacterium | reverse complement strand
GTCATCTTTCCTTCATAGATGTACGTATCCAGTCCATATGTAGAACTAAACGTCATCTTAGCTCCGAACGATCTTTCAATCGAGTTCGTCTTCAGGTTTAATGCAAAACGAGGAGCAAAAGAGGAAAGGGTGGAAAAGTTATAGCTACCGTTCAGATTCCATTCTCTCAAGAAGGGTATGTTCAACAGCGACGAAGTTATGCTCCCGTTGAGCCTAACATTCCAGCTTTTTTTCTTGTCCAATTCACCTCTTATCTCGAATCTACTTTTCGGGAAAAAGGTGCTGCTCATCCTTAATGAATGAGTTTCATAAGAAGGCTTCTCTTTGATCTCATCGTAATTGAGAGAATAATCGTAGTCGATGTTTAGCACATCTGTTTTCGTATCTAAGGATAACGCTACTATATCTTTGTTCTTCGTGATGGTGGCAGAGGCCATATCATATGTGAAGGCTTTGTCGAACTTTATAGATAGATCGAATGGATCGAAAAAAGCAGAATGCTTCAGAATGGCATTCGTACTAATGGTTTTGTCCTTTGTATTGAAGGAGGCATCTACCAGGCTTCCATCTCTAAAGATACTCTTGATCCTATGTGTCGTTACAGTTCCTTCTTTTTCAAATCCGTATGTCAAGGTATCGGGTATATAGAATGCAGTAGAATTGGGAGATAATGCGAATTCCATTCTCCATCTTTCCACATCAGAAGATGCCTTTGTAGAATATGAAGATAAGATCTCCAATTTGCCGAGGTCCCAGAGTACACCTCTTGCGGAAGCAGAGTAGTCTAATCTTCCTTTCTCTACCCTATTCTGTACTGCATGATAAGAATCATCAGCGTAGTAAACGTTACCATTTACACTCCAGCCTCCTATTGGGAAGGAAAGTGTTCCTTTGAATGCCTGACCGACATCGATATTGGCGGCATGCGGTTCGAGTTCCTTGTATCTGTGCACATCTTCTTTCGGTATACCAGTTGTAGAATTGGAGAATTCTTCTCCTTCGAGAGAGTAATATACATCTCCACCTTTCGTACCAAACCACAAATCCTTTCCCGTGCTATATGCCATATCTATCTCCTTACCAGCCAGATATTTTTTCCCATAATATATAACAGCCTCGTCGGTTACCAGGACTCGTGTTGCATCATAATCCACAACATCCAAGATATTTACACCGGGATAAATTAGAGCAGTGGCATCGTCGGTTATCCTTACCAAACCTTTCGTCGTTCCCGCAAATATACCATCTTTTAGGGATTTAACGATGTTTACAGGAGCAGCGCAATCCAGCTTCGATATTGCATTCTCTCCTATCTTATAGATGTACATAGTGCGATTGTGTATGAGATAGATGGTATCCTCGTCCTTGACCACCAAATCTTTCACAATGAAGGGAGTTATTTCATTATACAGATACTTTTCTCTGATATCTTTTCCGTTCGTTAAATTCGCTAAAGAGATGACAGCGATGCCATTTCCCGTACCAAGATATATCTTGTCTCCAAAGAAAGATATGGACTCTACCATTTCATTCGGCAGTCCATTGCTCCTGTGTATGACCTTCCAATTGGTATTTCCATATATGTCCCTTTTGAAGAACGTATACCAATCGGTAGAGTCGGGGGTAAAATCGGATAGCGATATGAATGCCAAGCCGTTGTTGGTGCCTACTAACACGAAATCATTCGTTGCCGCAACGGTATTGATGGTGCTTGAGGGAAGGCCATCCTTTGCCTCGATAATTTGCCATCTGGTAGAGGTAGAAGCAACGTCATTATATATTGCTAATCCATTGCCGGTTGCAAAGAAGAGTAGTCCCTTTGCAGAAGTTATACCCGTTATGGAATTCAAGGCATAGGGTTTTGCATTCTTACCATCTGGGAATAGGTCATAACTGAGAGCCCATGCGTACCCAATTTTCAATCCTTTCCAGCACAACTTGCCATTCAATCCGATTACCGAGTGCGTATTTGGCATTATTGGCACGGTGGGGTCTTCAGAAAGAGCGAGATCCGATGAGTATATGCCGGATACACTGCCTTCGAGTTGGAGTGTACCGAGGACCAATTGCTTTGAAATGCTTCCCCCCGCCACCAACCTATTATAATAATTCTGTGCCCCCAAACCTCTTCTAAACGTCTCGTAATCCACCTTTATCACATCAGTTTCGAGAAGAGGAACGAGTATGAGCAGTGTCCCAGTTTCATAGTCTATCGTGTAATCGATATCTCTCTTTAAGAGTTTGGAATTCAGATAGACGTGCTCGCTTTTCGAGATAACATTAAAACCTAAGGAAAACATACTCGAAGAACGGGGGTACTTAAACGACACCTGTATCGCATCGTCATCGAGTGATTCACCGAAGAGGTTATAGAGTTGAGAAGAAAAGTATATATATCCTTCGTCGTAATATACTTTCATGTCCAATTCTGTTAGGGCATCGCTGGAATATCTCTTACCGTTTATTGTGAGAGTAGCATTCACACTACCTCTCAACACATTACTCCTTCCAAGATAATAGAAGTTTCCTCTTTTATATGCGGATGGCTCGGCTGGATACTTCGTACCGCTGACTACGATGTGGGAATATCTGGATAAGATCTCATTTAAAAAATCGCTATCCATCGTTTCATCGAGATACTTCACTTCATTCCCACCTTCTAATCCCCAATATTCATTGTACTCTTGTATAAGTGTCTTTATGATGTTTCTCAAGATAAAAGATGGAGTGTGGTTTAAGATAAGCTCTCCGTCCAATACGCTGTATGAGGAAAGAGGAAGAGACACGATTGGTTTATTCGATATGGAAGGTGCATCACCATTAGCAGGTGTACCGGATGGTGAATGAAAATCGAAGAGTACATCGAGTTTATAATTTCTTAAGAATTCTTCGAATGCATAGGAAGTGGTGAACTGGAATTCTACATCTGTGATCCCTGCGATATACGTGGAAGAGAGTGTCATATGGTAAAGGCCCTTGATATTCGTTTCATACGGCATTTCTTCGCCAGTTTCATCTTTTGATGTAAATTTAACAGCGGCATGACAAGTCGTCCCATAAAATATCTTCGAATGAGGTTCTCCCTCTTCTATACTTGCAAAGAAATCAGCAGAACTGGTTTTATCTTTCCAACTCATTCCTAAACCCTTAACACGTCTCTTATATGAAATGAAAGGATTTTCCTTTCCTACGTCTGCAGTGAAATCTCCGAACAGGGCGTTGAACGAATCTTTCGTAAATCCTATAGTGAGATGTTGGGAGGCAGGGATCTGGTCATCGAAATGAGCATCTATATCTATGTTATCGGTTATGTAACCCTTCAAATCTATCTTCAAGGCTTGTTCAAGAGTGAAACCCATAGGAAAAGAAGAGAAAAGAGTTCCTAAGTCAGTCGATGTGTAGGATATACTCCAACTCTTCTCACCCTTTAAACTGAGTTTACCATCGTTCATCTCCAGACCGAAGATCATGGAGATAGCGGAGAAAAGCAGCAAAAAGATCAGAGAGAAAAGACGTTTAATGACCATACCTCCCTCTTTGTATTCGCTCAATATTATACTGCCAAAGAGAACCTTTTCCTTTCACTTTTGATCGTTACTTATCTGCGAATTCGCACAGATCATCACGAACGGACTTCAGGACTGCCTCATGGAGTTTTACTCATGTCCGATTCACCGAAGGTGAATAACGTTACGGGATGGCTCTATATCAACTGTGTTGATGAAGATCTAAACAAGACTTTTTTCTCTCCTTCAACGATTCGGTCTGATGCAAAACCAACCGAATCGAGTATAAAATACGCTCACACCTGCCTCGAAACAACAATACGCTTTACCTCAATCACTCTATCAACCTTTTTCATTATACAGCCTTCGTGCGCTTGACAAAAAGGGAGACTGTAAGTATAATCTTCTATGCTTTAATGAACATAAATACATAAATGGAAGCAGTAAATTGTATGGAGGTGTGAGATGAATTACGAGAGATTATTTGAACCAGTGAAGATCGGTAACCTTTTCTTGAAGAATCGAACGATCTTTCCTCCTATATCGACTAATTTTGCAGAAGAAGATGGGAGTCTAACGGACAAATTTATAAATCATTATGTCCGACGTGCGAAGGGTGGAGTTGCACTTATAATCGTTGAGAATTCTTGTATAGATTATCCAAAAGGAAAGCATGGCAAATTCGAAGCGAGAATAGATTCGTATGAATTCCTTCCCGGATGGAAAAGATTGGTGGATAAGATACATGAATATGGTGTCAAGTGTGCTGTCGAACTCGCTCATCCAGGCTATGAAGATAAAGGCGTTGATCTGCTATCGGAAGGTGAGATAGAGGGCCTCATCGAAAAATACGTACTCGGTGCGGAGATCGCAAAAGATGCGGGTTTCGATATGGTTGAAATTCAGGGAGCACATGGTCTCCTCGTGAATCGATTCTTATCACCTCTGACGAACCATCGTAAGGACAAGTGGGGTGAAAGAACGAGATTCGCTGTTAAGATAAGGAAGAGAATAGCAGAGAAATGTGGATGGGACTTTCCCGTGAGTATAAGATTGGCAACTAATGACTTTAAAGATGGTGGAATAGATCTAAAGGAGGGGAAGAGGATAGCGAATGTCCTCGCAAAGGCTGGATACGATATGATACAGGCGGATGTTGGACTTGGCCCTAAAGAGAAGAGACTCGAACCTATGCCTTATACGGAGGGTTGGCGTGCATATCTCGCAAAAGGGATCAAGCCACTACCTGTACCAGTCGCAGCAGTGGGTGTTATAAGAACACCCGAAGTTGCGGAAAGGATACTGGAGGAGCAAGCAGATCTCGTGGTTCTCGGCAGGGCATTGATCGCTGATCCCGATTGGGTGAACAAAGTAAGAGAAGGGAAGGAAAATCTTATAAGACGGTGCATTGGGTGCAGCGAATGTATCAAAGCGAGACACGATGAAGATACGGCAATAAGATGTGGTGTAAATCCTAACGTTGGCAACGAAGAGGAAATCGTGCCGGCATTTGAGAAAAAAGTTGTTGCCGTGGTTGGCTGTGGTCCGGCTGGTCTGGAAGCGACAAGGATATCTGTAAAGCGAGGACATGAGGTACATCTCTTCTGTAAAGAATTCGGCGGTCAGCTAAATCTTGCCATGATGCCACCCGGTAAGAGTAAGATAAAGGCGTTGATGGAGTATTATGAAAATGTAATAAATGAGGGGAAGAATGTACACTTCCATGAAGGGGATGCTGAAAAAGAGGATATTATGAAGTTAAATCCAGATGTGGTGATAATGGCAACTGGGGCAAGACCTTTCGTGCCTTTTCCTCTTATAAAGGGTATGGTTCATAAGTACAGTGATATACTTATCGGAAAGTCGGTTCTGGAAAGCAAGATCGTGGTTGTGGGTGGAGGTGGACTCGTTGGTTGTGAAACGGCGAATTTTCTCGCACAGAAGAATAAGGTGATCGTAGTTGAGATGCTGGATGATATAGCTTTGGGTATGGAAACGATAACGAGAAAATCCCTATGCCGAGAATTAGGAGAGAAAGGAGTAAGGATATTAACGAGAAGAAAGATAATTGATATAGCGGATGGAGTTATAGAAATAGAAAACATGGATAACGGCGAAAAAGAAAAGATAAAGTGTGATGCCCTTGTAGCAGCATTTGGTAACAAGCCTTATGTACCCTTTACTTTTGATGATAGGCCCTGCTATATCATAGGTGATGCAAGGTCCATTGGGAAGATCGTAGATGCAACTCATGAAGGTTATGCAGTAGCGATGAGGATCTGATTCATTCGTTCGAGACCATTACCGTTATTTCATTTCCTTTATCGTTAAAGTGTATTTCATCGGACATCTCACGGATTATGTATATTCCTCTGCCCTGGATACCCCATAATTCTTCCGGGGTGGGATTACGCGCGATGAATGCATGCCAATCGAAACCTTCACCATCGTCCTTAACGGTATAAATTACACTGTTTTTCTTTAACTCTGCCCTAACATTGACCTGCTTTTGCGAATATCGAGGATCGTTAAGACGTTTTGTATAAAGCTCTGCATATTCCATGCTACCCTTCTGTATATTTAGCCTCAGGTTCCCATGTTCTATTGCATTCGTTACCATCTCTATCATTACAGGATAGTGTTTTGATATATTCAAACTCGGTTGTCTTGTTTTGATCTCATCGAGAAAATTCCTCGCAAAGTTAGATATTATGTAAAGTCTGTTATCGAATACATTAGCAAAAAGGGTGTTTCCTACCCATCTCATCTCGTATGGTGGAGCCTGCTCTATCAAGATGACCGTTATATCATCCCTTAAATTTTTTAAGACCTGTTCTTCTATAACAGAGGTCAAACTGGAGAACAGAGATTTGGATTCGATAGATAGAGATAAGTTCAGTAAATACAATAATTCTGTACTTTCAGATAAACCATCGGTGTAAATGAGGAAGGATTCTTGAGGATTTATCTTCCTAATATGTAAGATGTCGGGTTTCAAAGGTGTAAAATTCACTTTGTTATCGACTATAGTAGCGTATTCCCAATCCATTCCTTTTACAGCAACCGAGAATTCGAACTCGGAGGTCTTAAGCAAGAGATAGCAGATCTTCAGATTCTTAGATATGGCTCCTTTTAACTCATGCATGATACATTTGTTCAACTTTTCAATGAATTTCAGAGGATCGTAGAAGATAGAAATATTATCGACCAGGTTATTCGTTACATACCTATCTACGAAGATGGCTATGAGTGCACCTTTGACTCCTTCACCCCCTGAGTCGATCGTGATCACCCCTATGTTTTCCTCATCTATTGCGAAGATCTTATGGTAATCTCCCTGAGGCATATCGAGTGGAAAGAACCGCGAATGCAGCCTAAACCACCCCATTCGAGGAGCAATTTTCGGAATGAGTATATCGAATGCCCGAGAAGCATCTTTGACATTCTCCAAGAGATCCTCGTAGGCATTTTTCAGTCTAAGATTCGCCATGAACGATCCGAATCCATAAGAGATTTCTCTTGCTGCACTTTCTAATGTGTCCAACACCTCTGAAG
>WFSK01000222.1 GCA_015486095.1 Thermotogae bacterium | reverse complement strand
GAATTTTATGCCGTTGAATTCAGGAGGATTGTGTGAAGCGGAGATCATGATCCCAGCAGTTGCTCCTAAGAGTTTTGTTATCAAGGCAATAGCAGGTGTAGGTATTACTCCACAATCGTAAATATCCATACCCATTGCAGTTGCTCCGGCAGTTAAGGCGGTTCCGAGCATATCACAGGATATCCTGGTATCTTTTCCCAAGAAAAAACCTTTTCCTCCATGATCTTTAAGGGTATATGCAGCGGATTTACCTACTTCAAAAGCCAATTCTGCTGTCAATTCCTCGTTTACTTTGCCTCTTATTCCATCTGTCCCAAAGTATCTCTTCATAATCCCTCACCTGAGCTTAAATGTACCGATCATCCGATCCAAATTCTCTGCCATATTACTCAACTGTTCACTCATTGTCGCAAGCTGTGTAGAATTGTCTGATTGTTCCTGAAGTGCAGTAGTTATCTCTTTCACGGATTGACTTATGGAATCGAATGTCTTCACTATATTCAATACTTTTTCTCTCGCATTATGCATCGATGACACCTGCTCATGAATGCTCTCGGTAGCCTCCGATACGGTCTTATTTATGCTGTTAAATTCCTCTTCTACCTTATCGAGACTCTCCTTTGCTTGTGCAGACACTCCACTGATACCCTCTATCTTCATACTTCCCACCTCCATAGTTGAAACTATATCTTCCACCTTATTTTTTATATCGTTTAAAACTTTACCTATCTCATCCGCAGCAGAATTAGATTGATCTGCTAATTTCCTTATCTCTTCCGCTACTACCGCAAAGCCTTTACCCGCTTCACCCGCACGGGCCGCCTCGATCGCTGCGTTCAACGCCAGGAGATTCGTCTGCTCTGCTATGGAAGTTATCATCTCCACGTAGTTTCCTATAGAACCTGTTGCTTCCTCCAATTGCTTCACGACGATCGTGCTGCTGTTCATAACTTCCTTCGTTTCTCCCATAACGTTCAGGGCATCTATTATCACATCTTTATTCTCTTTCGAGGTCTTTATGGCTGTCTTTACATCGTTAACCATATCCTCTATGTTCTTCGCCGTTTCATCCATAGTAGATGTCACCATTTCTATATCGTTCATAACTTCATTCGCAGAGGAGGTCGATTTGATTATCTGAGAAGATATGTCATTCATGGAGGCACTTACCTCCTCGATAGAGGCAGTTGCCTCTTCCACAGAAGAACTCAGATTGGAAGATGCATCCGAAACTCCTTCCGAAGTTTCCGCCATACCCCTGACCATCTTCCTCAATTGAGAGAGGGTATCCACGAAGACGTTTTGGAGTATGCCAAACTCGTCTCTTCTGCTGGTCTTTTCTACCCTGGTTGTGAGATCACCCTTACCTATATGCAAGGCAATCGACTTCAATCTATCCAGAACCTTGGTCATACTCGCTTTGAGTAATAAACCTATTATAACGGCTACAGCAACCGCTATCACTATCGCTACTATCAACACGATCCTCGCATTCATCACACTTCTATTTATGCTTTCCATTGCTTTATCTACGGATGAACTCGCCTGCTGTCTCATCTTAGCTATATGGTCATTGATTCGAGCTACAACCTCATTTATCTTGTTCCTGTTATCACCCAATTGCTGTATCTGTTCGTTCATGCCAGATTTAAGTGTGCCCAACATCTGTTCTATACCACTTATCTCGGACTTTACCATGTCCTTTTGATCGGCGATCTTCAGCAGGGTAAGAATGTTCTTCTTGAGTGTATTAACGGATTCAACGTACCTGTTGAGTGTCATAATGAGAAATTGTCTTTTTGCCTCATTGAATATGCCTACGAGGGTTTCCAAGAAGAGTTCAAGATCCTTTTTTGAGGCCGATATCCTTTCCACTTCAAGATTCAAGGCATCTTCATCAGTCTTTGAAAGCATCTCTCGGGCATAATATTTCATTTTGAGAAGATTACCAGACACCATATCACTCATCAGATTCGTGCTCTTAAATAAATCCAATAACAGGAGCTCCAACGTGGACAGAGAAGCATCATTGACTTCGTCGTCGAGTGATTTCAATTCGGCTTTTGTTTTTTCAGAAAGAGTTGCGGCACCAGTGGGT
>WFSK01000221.1 GCA_015486095.1 Thermotogae bacterium | reverse complement strand
GATAAATGCCTGCACCATCCCTGAACAGATCACACATCATAATCCTGCAAAACCAACCGAATCAAGCATAGGGCACACTCGCACCTGCCTCGAAACAACGATATGCTTCTGCCCCCCTAATCACTCCATCAACTTTTTTATTATACTGCCATAGATACTTGACAGGTCTTCAACCTGAGAGTATAATTATGTTAAACGTTTACGTAAAATATCTGGAGGCGGTTTTTATGAAGAAGATAAAGGTTGGAATACTCACTTTTTCGGACGGCAGACCTCATGTTAATGCGGAGTTGTCTCAGTTGAATGAAAGATTTCAGGATACCTTCGTAAATACCTTGGAATCTACAGGCGAGATCGAGTTCGTTACCAAACCGAAGATCGTCTGGAAGCCATCGATTGCAAAGGAAGAAGCCATTAAGATCAGAAATGCGGGAGCGGAAGTAACGATATTCAACTACGCCGTATGGGCTTTCCCCCATTTCTCAGTCATAGCGAGTAAATTCGCCCCAGGACCATTCCTGTTGTTTGGAAATATAAATCCGAAATATCCGGGAATGGTAGGTATGCTTGCCGCTGCAGGCGCATTGGATCAAGCCGGTACAACACATACACGACTCTGGGGAGATATAACAAAAAGAGAGACCCTAAATAAGGTGATCACATATATCAGGGCGGCCCATGCATTCAACTCACTCAAAGGACAACGTTATGGCATCATAGGGGGCAGGCCGATGGGAATGTACACAACGGTCCCAAACGTAGACCTCTGGAATACCATATTCGGCATAGACATCGAACACATAGACCAGATGGAGATCGTAAGATTATCGGATGAAGTATCGGATAGTAAGGCACAAAGGGCACTCGAATGGTTACAAACAAGGGCAAAGAAAATCCGTTATGATGGGAAGCAACTCACCCCGGAGAAATTGAAGAAGCAGATAAAGGGTTATTACGCCGTGAAAGAGATAATCGGAGAAAATGAACTCGATTTTGCTGGAATAAAATCTCAACCTGAGCTCACCAATAACTTCGTTACTATGGATGTAACAGAGGCATTTATGAACGACCCATACGATTGGGATGGACCTCATGAACCATTTGTTGTCGCTACGGAAGCGGATTCGGATGGTGCATTAACGATGCAGATACTAAAACTCATCTCGAATTCTCCTGTACTGTTTGCAGACGTCCGACACTACGATGCAGAAGATAACTTTTTCGATTTATGCAATTCTGGGGCACATGCGACCTTCTTCGCAGGCAGGTCTTACACACCAGAGGAGAATCTAAAGAACGTTGAGTTCTACCCCGAAGGTTTTTATTTTCCAGCCGGTGGAGCATCCGTAAGGCATATAGCAGCACCCGGTAAGGTTACAATAGCGCGACTTGCAAGAAAAGAAGGCAAATATTGGATGGCGATCATTCCAGCTGAATTTCTCGATTTTGGTGAGGAAAAGAATGAGGAAAAGGCACGCGCAACACAAGTAGAGTGGCCGCATGCCTTCGCGAGATTGGAAGTGGGGCCAGAAGAATTCCTATCCACCTACGATTCCAACCATTGTCACGCCGTATACGGAGATTATGTAGCCGAACTCGAACATTTCTGTAAGATAGCCGGGATAGAGTATAAGGTGTATAAGGAAGGTAAATAGAATGAATTATCCCTTTATTGGAACAGGTGCCTTAAAGGATCTCATGGTCTTAAAAGATCATAAAAGAGGGAGATTTTCGAGTTACGATAGAAGCGGTGGTAACGACGATAGGTTGCATATAATGCCCGGTGAAAAGAAAGTTATAGCCGATATAAAGGGACCTGGTGCGATAAAACATATATGGTTCACACTCGATTCTAAAGAATTGTTGTTCCTTAAAAAGGTAATTTTTCGCGCTTATTGGGATGACGAGAGTTCTCCCAGTATAGAGGTTCCAATAGGAGATTTCTTTGGTGCTGGAAGCGGAAAGACAACCAATTTCGTCTCATTACCAATCCAGATGAGCCCGGAGAATGGTAAGGGATTTAATTGTTGGTTCCCGATGCCGTTCAGGGATCATGGAGTTATCGAAATTGAAAGCCAGTGCTCCTCACAAGAGCTTCTTTTGTATTACTACGTGGATTACGAACTCTGGAAGGATTTCCCCAACAATATTGGATACTTTCATTCCCAATGGAGACGCTGTATTTGCAAGGGAATGAAGGAGATCCAACCGAGCAATGAACAGAGACCGTTTACTCGAAATGAAGAATTCGAGTTCGTCGGTTACAACACAACCGGAGAGAAAAATTACGTCTTACTCGATGCAGAAGGAAAGGGACATTACGTTGGATGTATCTATACCGTTCACAACCTCAGGAATACGAGTGAATGGAATTGGTACGGTGAAGGAGATGACATGATCTTCATCGATGGAGAAAAATGGCCACCATCCTTGCATGGTACAGGAACGGAGGATTATTTCAACATGGCCTGGTGTCCACAGCAACGATATTTGGCACCATATCATGGGATCATTTACGGAGGAGGGGAGAATTGGTCTGGAACATCCACGTTGTACAGATTTCACATTGAAGATCCAATATACTTTGAAAAGTCTATCAGGGTAACCATTGAGCATGGGCACAACAATCAAAGATACGATGATATCAGTTCCGTAGTTTATTGGTATCAGACGGAACCTCATAAAAAGTTCCCAGATCTGCCAGACGTTTTGAACAGACTACCTTTTCCAGAATGATCGAGGTTGATCTTAAATTCTGAAAGAGGTGAATTAAAGATCCATATTGGAGAAGTACGGAATTAAGTGGGGTGTGGAATCCGTGAATAATATACCAAAATTGAAAGATATAGCAAAACAAGTGGGAGTTTCCATCGCAACGGTCTCACGTGCTTTGAACAACAAACCTGGCGTAGGATCCGATCTAAGGAGGAAGATACTGAAGGTTGCTGAAGAAACTGGCTATACCGTTAATATTCTTGCAAAGGGAATGAAAACACGCACTACGACCACCATCGGTATTCTTCTTTCGGATATATCTAATCCCTTTTTCGCTGCCGTCGTTTCCTCTATGGAAAAGGTTCTCTATCCACGTCATTACAACCTCATTCTGTG
>WFSK01000220.1 GCA_015486095.1 Thermotogae bacterium | reverse complement strand
CTGTAAAACCTGATTTGTATCTCAACATATGATATAATATTTAGTGGTATTAATATTTAATACAAGGAGGTGCAAACTATGGGGAAGGTAATGATATCCGCAAAGATAGATGAATCGATAAATGAACGCTTAAATGAATATGCGAAAGAACTTCAATTGAGTAAGTCCTGGATCATTCAGCAGGCACTGAAACAATATCTCGATAGATATGATGAATATTTATCGGACTTCAGGATCTCATCTTTATCAGAAGGTATTCCGCACGAAGAAGTGTTGAAAGAGTATGGCTTATCAGATAAGATGGGATAAAAGAGCTTATAGAGAATTGAAAAAGATAGATAATAAAGACGCTGTAAAGATATTGAACACTGTTAGCTCTTTGTACGATGGGCCAGATAAAAAGGGAAAACCGCTGGTAGGAAAATTTAAGGGTAAGTTTAGATTAAGAGTGAAAGATTATCGGATCATATATTGGATCGAAGAAAGCAAGGGTATCGTATGGATAATATCCGTTGGGCATAGGAGAGACATATATAAGTAATTGTATCGAAACAATTCATCATCGATGATTCGTCGGGCTTTATGTCAAGATGTTGCCTGGCTCCGTTGGTATCATACTGAACTGCATCAATTCAGTAAAGGTATATCTCGATGTGCGTCATTAATGTGAATGAATACGATCGACTATTGCCATTTCGATATGTATCATCTCGATCTCCTCTGAACATGGTCTCCTTCCTCCTCTTCAAGATCAATGATATGATTTCTTTTGGAGTAGTGTTTGGATATTGGCTTTAGGGTGTGTGGCCTATCGAGTAGGTCACTCTTCCCTCTTTCTTTTTCAGACCAGATAGATGGTATTCCTTGGACATCTCATCGCTTTTGCAGTTTTATGAATATTTCTACTATTTGCTTCAAGGGTTTCGATGAGGAGCTTTTAAGCGCTCTTGCTCTATTGGTATGTTTGGGATCATTATAGCCAAAACAACCTTGACTTTCTGCTTTCTTTTGCTATATATTTAAACTGTGGTGGATTTTGTTCTTTATATAATGGCAAAGGAAGACAAAGTCTCTACCGTGAAAATTGAGTTTGGGAAACAGCAAAGTCATAATTTGGGTTCCTTACGATTGGGAAATGTTAAAGAGAAAATCTATCTATGAAGTAAGGCCCCCTAAGAAAGATAAGAAATAACCAACCATATCAAGTAGAGATTTACACACATGTGAGTACCAGGGATATTGGTAAGATCAAAAGTTCCTTAGATAACCTGTAATTGAGGGAAGAGGAAAATGAGAGATGGAGTAAAGGTGGTATATCCGAACTTGGTTCGGATATGAATGAGATATACGGAAATCGCATGAATAAGTGGGTGAATTATGGATGAGGTAAGGTATAAGCCGATCGGAGTTATTCATTCTCAGTTCAAAGAACCTAAAGGAACCCCTATACAACCTGCGGGTGCTGATGGTATCGACGGGACAGTTGAGCTGTTTCCAGAGTATGCCGAAGGTTTAAAAAATCTTGAGAATTTTTCTCACATCATTTTGGTATATCACTTCCATTTGTCTAAAAAATCGTCATTAATAGTAAAGCCATATATGGATAATCAATTGCGGGGAGTATTTTCAACAAGGGCTCCAAGTAGACCGAATCCAATCGGTATTTCGGTGGTGAGACTTATCAGAATTAAGGGGAATACAATACATGTTCGAGATATGGATATTGTAGATGGAACACCTCTTCTGGATATTAAACCCTACGTTCCCGAATTTGATGTGAGAGAGGTTGAGAAGATAGGATGGCTTGAGAAAAATGTGCACAAACTTTCGACATCAAAAGACGATGGGAGATTTATAAAATGACTTATGCGACTTCTGATAATAGCAGACATACAGCTACAATGCTACGCAGCTCCACCCAAATTCGGCAAAGCTGAACTTCATATGTTCGCAAAACCTTAGGCGAAATACAAACTGAGGAGTGTAATCTATCGAATGATTAAATACATAATGGTAGGGTATATTGCATTATACTTAGT
>WFSK01000219.1 GCA_015486095.1 Thermotogae bacterium | reverse complement strand
GTATTGATACGAAATACGTGAAAGTGAAAGAAGGCTATCCTACGGCTGTCTATTTTGTCCAACGTGGGTTTCCCGTACCCGCCAAAACCGATGTATTCTATTATCGAAAAGGTTCCTCATTCTCGATGTTAACGCCAAATGATATCGAGGAGGATTATTTTAAAGGGCTTGACCTATTTCATGTCAGTGGAATAACACCAGCTTTATCGGAAAGTTGTAAAGCAGCAACACTGAAGGCGGTTAAACTTGCAAAGGAGAACGGAGTTAAGATCTCCTTTGATACGAATATCCGAAGAAAGCTCTTACCAACTTCGGGCGAAGCACTATCATGTTTGAAAGATTTTATTGAAAACGCTGATTATCTGATAACAGGAAAAGGTGATCTCGATTATATCTTTCCAGATCTCGATCTGAACGATCAACTGGGTAAGCTTATGGAAATCGCTTCCAAACAAGAGTTAATAGTTGTGAAGATGGGTAAAAGCGGTGTTAGTGCTTACGTGAATGGAGAGTTAATACACTCGAAGGGTTATGCCGTTGAAGTTGTAGATGAGCTTGGAGCAGGTGATGCTTTTGATGCAGCATTTCTCGCATCGATGATGTTAGGTAAGAGTGTACAAGAAGCATTACGTTTTGGCAATGCAGCAGGGGCTATTGTAGTTGGAGCCATTGGAGATATTGAGCCACTTCCTGAATGGGAGGAAATCGAGACCTTTTTGTCATTCCAGGAATTTGGGGAAAAGAAACTTTTAAGGTGATCGATATGAGCGAAGTGGCATGTTTTGGGGAGCCTTTGGTGGGATTCTATGCAAAACAAGATATCATAGAAGAACTTTCATCATTTACGATGGTTATAGGTGGGGATACATCGAATGTTGCATTGGGCATTGCAAAACTTGGTCACTCTGCTATGTATATAACTAAACTTGGAGATGATATCTTTGGAAAACAGATTCAAAAAGCATGGAATGGAGCAAATGTAGATACTTCTTATGTTTTTATCGATAGTTATCATCAAACAGGCGTATATTTTACATTTTTCGATTCTAATAAAAGGCATCGTTTTGTTTATATGCGTAAAAATTCAGCAGCGGCAAATTTCACAGTGAAGGATGCTAAAAAGGTCCCATTGAAAGACACGAAGATCTTCCATCTAAGTGGTATTTCTCAGGCCATAAGCAAGGATAGTTTAGAGTCATCGTTTTACTTTATGAAAAAATGTAAACAGTTAGGAATAAGGATCTCATATGATGTTAATTATAGAAGCGCATTATGGAGTCAGGAATTCTTTAACAGTGTGGCATGGTCTACGATAAAGAATTTTGCATACTTAGTAACCTTAAATTTAGATGAAGCACGAGTTCTCGGATTGGAAGGATCTCCTGAAGGGATAGTAAAAAAACTGATAAAAGAGGGCCCGGAGATCGTGGCGATCAAACTTGGAAGGCAAGGTTGTGTGATCGGTTCACCCGAAGGAGTTGAATATCTTAGAGCTTTCGATGTCTCTGTCGTAGATACTGTTGGGGCTGGAGATGCATTCACTGCTGCAGTAATCGTTGGGATTCTGGAAGATATGGATCTAAGGCGCATAGCCCATTTTGCCAATGCAGTTGCCTCTATGGTTTGCAGATCTGTGGGTTCAACGAGTGGACAACCCAATCGTGAAGAAGTTGAAAAATTCATGGGTGTGGGGGGCCACACCTAATTCTCTTAAGGAGGGATTAGTAATGAAAAAGTTAGTGTTTTTCGGTTTACTTGGAGTGCTTCTTTTAGGATCGTTAGTTTCGCTCGCCTCGTATCCAACTAGAGCTGTAACTGTGATCTGCCCTTGGGCCGCTGGTGGTGGAACAGATAGACTATCACGCTTCATAGCCGATCAACTGCAACGTGAGTTTGGCAAACCTTTTGTCGTTGTAAATCGAACTGGTGGTGGGGGAGCAGTAGGACATGCAGCTGGTGCTTATGCCAGACCAGATGGATATACTATTACAGTTGTAACTCTTGAAATCTCAACTATGCATTGGATGGGATTAACCAAGGTTGGGTATAAAGATTTTGATTATGTAATTCAATTGAATCAAGATCCATCTGCGGTGATAGTCAGAGCCGATGCTCCTTGGCATTCTCTAGTCGAATTGTTAGTGGATATTGCTATGCATCCGGGGAAGTATAAGTTTTCTGGTTCAGCTGCAGGGACAATCTGGGATCTTGCAAGAATTGGGATGTTTCATGCCGTCGGAATTCCCCCCGATTATGTCGTATGGGTACCTACAAGAGGAGCAGCTCCTTCTATCGTTGAATTACTCGGTAAACATGTCGACGTAATAACTTGCAGTCTTCCAGAAGCAGCATCTCAGCTGGAATCAGGCCAGTTCAAGGCACTCGCAATAATGGCAGATAAAAGGGATCCACGCTTCCCAAATGTACCAACTCTTAAAGAATTGGGAATTAACTGGTCAGCTGGAACGTGGAGAGGTATTGCAGTGCCAAAGGGAACGCCAAAGGAAATTATAAATATCCTGTATAAAAAGCTCTTGAAAATAGCTAATTCAGAAGCGTTTAAAGATTTTATGAGCAAGAATGGTTTTGGCATTCAGATCAGGGGCCCCAAGGAATTTTATAATTTTGCAAAGGAACAGGATAGCACCTGGGAAAAGATACTGAAAATCGGAGGATATGTGAAGTGATAATAACTTCCTGCCCCTCTTGGGGCAGGATATCTTAAATCCCTTATGAGGAAAAAAGAATTTTGGTTTGGAATTACGTTAATAGGCATTGGTCTTCTGGTGGGCGTCATATCATCAACCTTCCCAAGTTTTGTGGTCGAGGGTAGGAAACTCCCGGGTCCGGCTTTTTTCCCAACTATCCTTAGTGTGATCTTGATAATCGGGGGTGGATATGAAATTCTTATCTCTCTACGCACTAAAAGTCTTCAGAAATCTAAAAAAACTTTTATAGAATATTGTAAAGACTGGGGGAATCAAAATATTCTCATTGCTGTTTTGAGTTTGATCATTTATGTTCCTATCATAAGATGGTTGGGATTTGTTTTCGGTACCTTTTTGTTATCTTTTCTCCTTATGATTCGATTAAAGGCCGGTTGGCAGCGAGGAATCGTAGCCTCAGCAATATTGGTGGTCATTATTATATTGATCTTCGAAAAGGTTTTCAAGGTTCCACTGCCAGAAGGTATCTTCGGAATAACTTTTTAGGAAAGGAATAAAGATGTCGATATTCAGACTTTTAAAGCCAGATATTCTAATTCCTTGGCTCACGGCAATGGGGTTTGGAATATTCGTAGGTGGAATTCCAGGACTAACTGCTACTATGGCTGTAGCATTGATAATTCCTGTTACTTATTATATGACCCCATTGGCTGGTTTAGCAATGGTACTTGGAGTTACCTTTACTGCTATATTTTCAGGTGATATACCTGCAACTTACCTTAGAATTCCTGGAACCCCTGCTTCTGGGGCAGCGGTTCTTGACGGTTATGAGATGACAAAGAAAGGGAAAAGCTCATTAGCTTTAACCCTCGATCTAATTTGTTCAAGTATTGGTGGAATAATCGGTGTCCTTCTCCTCATAACAGTAGCTCCTCCACTTTCGAATTTTGCACTACAATTCACAAATTTTGAGTATTTTTGGCTTGGTTTATTTGGACTCAGTATGAGTGCGGCATTAAGCCGAGGGAATCTTTTTGGTGGCTTAATATCTGCAACTCTCGGGTTGTTGATCTCGACCATCGGGATCGACATAACTACAGGATATCCAAGGTTTACTTTTGGTAATGTTGAACTCATGGGTGGCATTGGCTTTATTCCTGCAATGATCGGGCTGTTTGGCATTTCGGAAGTTTTAAAGAGTTTGAAAAGTAAAGAACATATGAAAGCAGCGAGTATACCAGAAAGAACTCAAATATCAATGCTTAAAATACTTCCTATTGTTTGGAGACGAAAGTGGGTGGTTCTAAAATCTTCCTTAATTGGGACTTTTGTGGGTGCACTTCCAGGTGCCGGAGCTGATATAGCGGCATGGGTTGCATATGGAGTTGCAAAGAAGACGTCTAAACATCCTGAAGAATTTGGTACGGGAACGATCGATGGAGTTGTTGCTCCTACCAGTGCAAACAACGCCGCTTTAGGGGGGACATGGATACCGGCATTGGTCTTTGGAGTACCAGGCGATACGGTAACAGCTATAGTACTCGGTGCAATGTTGATGTACGGCTTAAAACCTGGGCCGTTGATCTTCCAACAAAATCGAGACATCGTTCAAGGTATCTTTATGATAGCGGCGATTTCACAGATCTTTCTCGTCCCTGTCTCTTATACACATCTCCGAGC
>WFSK01000218.1 GCA_015486095.1 Thermotogae bacterium | reverse complement strand
TCGGGTTTGCCTTTTATCCTGCGAGATCCTACTTGGGAAAGTTATCTATTTCGAATATAAACATGCCCCGCTCTTTGTTGAATACTCCTACTTTGAAACACGAACTGATCACCGCTTCAACCGTTAGGCCCCTCCTGATAAACAGACCCCAGGATAGCAATAAAGGAACGTTTGGGAGGTTATATCTACTCGGTGGAGCAACGGGATACTCAGGTGCGATATGCTTGGCGGCAAAGGCAGCACTCCGTACAGGGGTTGGGCTCGCTTACACTGCTGTTCCCCAAAGTATATCACCTGTCATAGAAACGAATGTTCTGGAAGCAGTGAAGCGCTCTTTACCTACCTCTACCGAAGGAACGATAGGGATAAAGGCGAAAAATGTGGTGTTGGAAGATATCAATAAAGTCGATGCCATAGCAATAGGCCCAGGGATGGGGAAAAACTTTGAAACGGCTGAGATCATAAAAGAGATATTGAGAAGTACTAATAAAAAACTTTTGATAGATGCCGACGGACTGAATCTTTTGAGCGCTGATGTCTCGATCTTGAAAGAATTCAAGGGGAATGCTATATTAACCCCTCATCCTCTCGAATTCTCAAGGCTTACTGGAAAGAATTTGGAGGAGATCTTGAACGATAAGGTAGGGAGTGCAGAACGATTTGCCAAAGAGTACAAAGTGGTATTGGTTTTGAAAGGGAATCCGACCGTGATAGCTGCACCGGATGGAATGACTAGAATAAACATAACGGGAAACTCTGGCTTAGCAACGGGTGGAAGTGGAGATGTGTTAACGGGGATCATATCCTCTTTAATGGCACAGGGATTAACACCCTTCGATGCCGCAACCGTTGGCACTTTCGTTATGGGAAGATGTGCAGAAAAGTACGCAGAGATGAGAGCGGAAGATGGCCTTCTACCGAGTGATGTGATAGAACTTATACCCGAGGTGATAAGAAATATACGAAAAGGGAATGCGTAGTTATGCTAAGATAGACCTCGGTAAATTCGTAACAAATCTCAAAAAATTGAGTGAACATGTAAAGCCGGCAAGATTGATCCTCGTGGTAAAGGCTGATGGTTATGGGCATGGAGCATATGAAATCGCTAAGGCTGCGTTGAAAGAAGGATATGATTTTTTTGCTGTGGCATTTGCTTTTGAAGGCGTGGAATTGAGAAAGAAAGGTATTGAAGGGAGAATACTCATCTTGAATTATATAAGCGAGGAAGAATGGAAAGCGGTTCTAAAATACGATTTGATCCCGACTATATATGATAGAGATTCCTTAAATGCTCTACTGAGGACGACCAAAAAGAGGATAAAGGTTCACGTTGGTGTCGATACTGGTATGGGGAGGCTTGGCTACAGGGCAGAAGAGTGTGTTGATTTCATAAAAGAGGTCATGAAAGCAGAGGAATTAGAAGGTCTATATACCCATTTTGCTACTGCAGGCGAAAGAGATAAGAGTTATACACGATACCAATATTCTAGGTTTTCCTCTTTGTTAAACAGATTGAAGGATGAAGGCATCGATATACCTCTCATTCACACGAATAACAGTGCTGCTGCCATAGACTTACCCGAATACGCTAACGATTATGTCCGTGTTGGTATTGCAACATATGGACTCTATCCTTCAGAAGAGGTCAATAGGGATTCGGTTAAATTAGAGCCGATCCTATCTTGGTATTCTACTGTATCATTCGTCAAAACGATTCATAAAGGTGAATCGGTAGGATATGGGAGAGAATACATCGCGAAGGAAGATAGAAAGATAGCAACCATAACCGTTGGTTATGCGGATGGGTACAGTAGAGCCCTTTCCAATAAAGCCTTCGTTTTAATAAGAGGTAAACGATGTCCAGTCGTGGGAAGGGTATCGATGGATCAAATAACGGTAGATGTTAGCGAGGTGGCAGGTGTAGATAAGGGGGATGAATGTGTGTTGATAGGAAAACAAGGTGGGGAAGAGATAACAGCAGATGAAATAGCTAAGTGGCGCGGAACGGTGAATTACGAGGTGCTTTGTAACATATCGAAGCGTGTACCGAGAATATATGTAAGAGAAAAGGCCTAATAGTGTCAAAATCGAATTCTGATCCCAGATCCATAAAGCTTGTTAGCCAAGTCCCAGTAAAACTTAGTAGTAACCCTACCTTCGGAATAAGCCTCATGCCATCCTGGAGGGACATACATATCCTCATATAGGATTTTGCGGTTAGCCTCGAGTAGCATTCTTGGCTCTTTCATAAAATCAGCTCCACATACAACGTCATGCTTTGTCTCCCGAGATAAACGTTTTATCCACTTAATACCTTCATAATTTCTCATTATATGGTGATCGAGGATCAGGATATCTACATTCTGAGAAAGGCGTTCAGCATTATGCCAAGCTTTTTCAACTTGCGCTCTTGAAAGCCTATTATGTAAATATAAAGGAGGACCATCAACCAATGCAATGTTCGGCCTCCAATCCAGAATTTGAGAAACCGCCTTATCGTTGAGAAGCTGTATACCAGGAGCATGCACAAAGGTTGTACCATTTTCCTCGATTCTCGTCATCATAACCGTCACAGACCTGATCCCCTTTTCACCATGGATCATCGGTTCGGAAAAGATCACCCCTTCCCTTTCTTTACCTTCTGCCGATATCAGATCCTCATTTAGGGAAATAGAAAGTGCATCTGCTCTCTTTCTTTCCATTGGAGAAAGATGAGATAGTGATTTAGTCCATATCTTAACATCTGGATTCAACCCGATGAGTTCCTTAACGTTGAGTTGATAAGGATTTGCATCTACTAATGGAATATGATCTCCATGGAAGTGACTGATCACTACATCAGTAGCCTCATGCCATCTTCTTATTATCTTTGCTCGTATTCTTTCATCTATTGCTATTTGAAAGGGATGAGGAAGTAAACCGTACCTGTGATAACCCAGAGCTATACCAGGATCGATCAGTATCCTTTTATTCTTTGCCTTCACAAAACAGCAGAGCCCTCTTACTCCTAAGGATTCTGTCCCTATGATCTCGATCTCCATATGCACTAACTGCCCTTAATTTAACATTCAACATATATGTAGTTACTTGCCTTTTATCTTCTCTTCTGTCTTTGCTATCAGATCATCTATATTCGGGTAATCCGGCTTGATTTTCTTTATCCTCTTGTATTGAAACAACAACAACTCATTGTTTTTGGCAACTTTTGCCATCCTTACTAAGACTTCGAGTGCTTTCAATCTTACCTTCGAAACGATAGTAGAACTCGCCGCTATCGTGTCGAGTTGATTTGATATCCTCTCGAATTCTGGATCAGAAGTTATATTCTTGTTCATCTGCCTTATAGCGAGCATGGTAAACTTCTGTTCTAAACCTTGTATTTCAGAAAGATAGAAATCATCACCCATATCTTTCTTGAGAGCCGCCAGTTGTGCGATGTAGTTATATCTCTGTGTACCAGTTGCTATGCGAGATAATCTCAACAAGGTCTCTATCTCACCGACTTTGTTGGCGGTTTTACGGTAAAAAGTGAGAAGGATTTTGGAAGGCTTTATCCTGAGATCTGAGGGAATATCTTCATTTCCTGCAAATCTCTCCACTCTATCCAATTCAGAACTGAATTTAGAACCCCAGTAATAGTGCCCCTTCTCATCCTTTTTTAGTGCTTTGATGTCTTCCACAAATCTATTCAGATCTATTCCTATCGAACTCTCGTATATGGATGCAGTGATTTCGATTTCATCTTTTATAGCTTTAGAAGGTTTAAATCTTCTTAACATCTGCAAAGCCTTCAACAGATCGAGATAATCCCTCTTGCTTCTCGCCAATTCGGCTACAACTTTCCATGCCTTCTCTCGCGTATCTGTACCAACAGAAGTATCCCCAGCTATATTCATTAGTTTGGATATCATGTTCCTGTACTGATATTCCAGATATTGCTTAGTCGAAGGTTGTAGATTCGGATTACTGAAATATGCCTCCAAACTCTTTACCTGCTTTTCGTAATATCCAACAGTTACTTCTGGGTCAGAAGGTTCGTAGTGATGAAGTTCATTCAACACATAAAAGGAATCAGGATATACAGCAAATGCCTTCTTCAGCAAAGATGTGACTAAACTCTTGAATTGCTTTTGTTCTTTTTGCAACGATCGAATCAATGACTTCTTCAGAACATAATCTTTCTTATCCTTCTCTAATCCCTGTTTTGTCTTAAAGTAATCGATGGCATCGTTTAATTTCAGTTTCTCTTCGTTTAACGCATCTATCTTCTTCGCATTCTTCTTCTCATCCAACTTTTTCAATTCTTCGTCTATCTTTGCACTTCTCTCTTGAAGCTTCTTCAAAGAATATCCTTTATATTCCTTGGGAAATGCCTTCGACAATTCCTTTAGCCGCGTCTCCATCTCTTTTATGTTTTCAGGAGTTGGTAGGATAGAAAGTTCTCCTCCTATAGAGGATAACAGGGAATCCAATGTGTTTATGTAAAGATATAAAAATGGGGTAGGAATATCCTTTAATCGCTTAGAATAATCATATTTTTCTTCTAATTCCCCTTTTAGCCTTTTGAGGGCAGCTATCCTATCCTCATCACTTCCCTTCGAGCTTGCATCATCGAGAGCTTCGAAGTATCTAAATGGAGCCCATTTCACAACATATGTGAAATTCATCTGCTTTTTCATCTTATCCAGCCATTTTTGAAACTTCTCCTCTTGTGCCGCATTGCGGACCTGCTTTAACTTATCGGGTGATTTCTTCAGATCCTCTATGGATGCTACCTGATACCGAGAGTACATCTCCCAAAAATGCTTATCGAAGTAGTCCTTCAGATCTTCATCGGTTACCTTAGCGTATCTATCCAACATCTTTTCGTATTTGATCTGGCGTATGAGAGACTTCCTTATATAACTCTTATATGCGTCTATAGAGCCATAATCAGCTTCTATAGAAGATTTAGAGTAGTTTGAGAGTAGATTATTGAATCTCTTCTCGAACTCCTCATCAGATACCGTAGGTCCATAGAGATCTAAAGCGATGAAAAGGAATTTGGTTTCTATAAGCCTCTTGATCACGCTATAATAATATTGTGGTATCTCAAATGCCTTATCTACCTCAATCTTACCACGTGCTCTGAGTGAATTTATGTAAAGAGATAATTCGGAAGAGGCTTCTTCCGTAGTAACCGCATAGGACAATGGCAACGTATTCCCGTTGATCTTCGTGATGGCGAGAACATCGCTACCTATAACAGTTATTGTACCCACAAGAAAAAAGATCACTAACAATAATCCAAATATCTTTCCAAACTTATCATTCTTCATGATTTCACCTCTTGATCTATTTTGAAGCTTCTCCCGTAGGAGTGGCAGACGTTGATGTTGCCGCTGCAGCGATAGATGATGTAGATACCACTGTTTCAGATGCTCTTGCACTTTCTATCATCTCGATGTCATGTTCTGCTGCCCTTATCTTCTTATCTATATCGGGATAATCTGGTGATATCGCCTTTATTTTCTGTAGATCAGACAATACGGCATAAGAATTGTTCATCGTTTCATCTATATAAAGGAGAACTTCGTATGCAGATAATCTCGTCTTCGTGGCAGCAGTTGTATCCTGCGCCACAGCGTTCAAATTCGATTTTATATCATTCAAAATCGGATCTATTTGATTTTTGAGATAATTGTAGGTGTTTTCATTTGATACATATGACTTTATCTGCTCGAATCGGTTTTCATAATACTTAACCGTAACTTCTTTATTATCGGGTTCTAAAGTATGGAGTTTCGATAAGACAACAGAAGAATATGGTGCCCTTTTGTACAAGGTTTCTAAGACTATCTTATACTCATTTTGAACTTGACTTTGCTCTTTTTGCAGAGTGGCAGAGTAATCTTCGGCCTTATCAAGGGGTATACCTTCCTTATCGAACTTTGCTTTCAGCTTTAGATACTTTATGCCACTCTCCAGGGTCAGCCTTTTCATATCCAGTTCATTTCTTTCAGCTGTTGCACTACTCTCCACCTTCTTTTCAATATCCTTTAACTCGCTTTCGAGTGTAGAGATATTTGCTGTTTTCAAGGTGGCAGGAGTTGTTAAGGCGAGCATGCGATATCTATCGAGATCTGTCTTTTCAGTTTCATAATTCTTGCCGAGCAAATTGAGTACATTTGTGTAAAGAGCCAGTAACCTATCATCGGCGTCATCGGCTATTGCTTTGGTATCTTTATTCACATATATCATATCACTTATCTTGTCCCGCAATTTTTCCAAGGCGTCGTAGTTTACCTCAGTCGCACTCGTTAGCTTTAAGTATTCATCCCATAATGCCAAGACATCATCCGTTATCTTATAACTGAAGTCATGCTTTTTCTTATAATCCTTTAGGAATTTGGAGAACTTCTCGTTCTGTAGTTGTTTGGATATTTCGGAATAAACGGAGGTGGCCTCTTTTAACTCATCAAATGTATCTAACTTGAGAAGATCTTCAACTTTTATGATATGCCAACCGTAATTGGTCTTTACGGGTCCTACGATTTCACCTTTTTTCGCTTTGAATACAGCATCTTCAAATGGTTTTGCCATCTGACCATGGGTGAACCAACCCAATTCACCACCACTATCTTTCGTAGCGGTATCTTTAGAATATTCTTTTGCAAGTGAATCAAATCGCTTTTTATTCTTGAGTTCATCCAATATCTTCTCTGCCTCCTTTTTTGAATCTACAAGAATATGCTTTGCCTTCGCCTTTTCATACTTTTCCTTTATCTCCTGCTTATTCTTTTCAAAGTATGTCTTTACATCTTCTTCAGTAACAGGGGCAAAGGCATTCACTACCTTGTCATGCAAAATAGAAGCTCTAACATCCTTTGCCATCTCTTCTTTGAATCGCTTCTCTGTACCAAACCTGTTGAGTATCGCCTGTTTTTGTTTGGGGTCGTTGAAATATTTATTCACAAGCGCATCCACTCTCTGCTCTACTACCTTTTTATCCACCTCGAATCTATTCTTAATGCCTATATACTGGATGAGATTGGAATCGATCATAGCCTTTATCGTACGTATTCTCAGAGAAGGTTCGTTGAAGAGGTCATCTACCGAATAGCCGAATTGTTTATACTGGTTAATAAGTGAATTAACATTATTTTCTAGGTCGGATGGCCTTATCCAGTAATCGGCAGAAGTCAGAGTACCATCTAAAGAAAACACTGCTGCATAATCCTCTGGATTTGGTTTGAATTGAGACTTCTTTCCTCTCCTTACAGGGGATAAATAACCTATAATAGACCAGAAGGCTATACTGACACCGAAGATGATAACAATTGCCCAGATTATAGCCACTTTGTGTCTTACGAAAAAGCTTCCTTTCATCTTTTCTCCTCCTTAAATTATCTTCTTATATTCCTCATCTCTTAAGCATTTTTCTAACATCTCTATTGCCTTAGATCTATTTAC
>WFSK01000217.1 GCA_015486095.1 Thermotogae bacterium | reverse complement strand
GTTTAGGCATGGCAAGACGTTTTTTGGTAATGTTGTGTGTTTTTTTAGTGGTAGTAGGGGTTTTAGCCTTTCCCCTACAGAGGAATATGCTCGATGCGATTCGAGCACGGGGTGTATTGAGAGTTGGAGAAGATGCCGCATTTATGCCATTCTACGGTACGGATAAGAATGGAAACAGGATCGGGTTCGATGCCGATCTGGCACGCGATATGGCAAAGGTCCTTGGGGTTAAGGTGAAATTCGTTATAACCGACTGGAACGGGATATTACTCTCTCTTAACAATGGCGACTTCGATATCATCATTTCTGGCATGACGATAACACCTAAACGGGCCCTTATGGCGAACTTCACCATACCATATTTTTCCGTTAATCAGACCCTGATCTTGAGCAAAAAGAGATTCCCAAAACCGCCGACGATCGAAGAGCTTCAGTCAGATCCGAAGCTCACGATCAGTGTACAACTGGGGAGCACTGGGGAGTTTGCAGCGAGAAGATATTTCCCCAAGGCAAAGATCCTCACCTTCGATACTATGGATGAGGCAGCGTTTCAAGTTGCCACTTCGAGGGTCGATCTCATGGTTGCGGATAGTACATATTCTAAATTCATAGCAAAGAAGTATCCTCAAAAGGTTTATACCACTGGACAAGTATTGACCTCCGAGGAACTCGGTATGGCCATAAAGATGGGTGATCCGGATTTCCTCAATTGGTTGAACACATTCATAAGATGTGAAAAAGCATCCGGTAGATGGAACGAACTCTACAAGAAGTGGTTTGTTGAATACTCTGGTTCTTAACAGGTAAATGAAAATGGGGGAGTGTCATGAAATTAAAACTCTTGATGAGAATTCTCAACGTCGTTTTAGTGCTATCTCTCTTCATAGGGTTACTATACTGGCAATTATCCAAGGTATATCCGTTTCACTGGAACATCCCGTTTGAATATGCAAACCTTTACATATTTGGCTTACTACTCACTATGAAGATCTCGGTATCATCGATCCTGATCGCCCTGGTAATAGGTTTAGCATTCGGGATAATGAGGACTTCACATCGTATTATCGTACACGATTTAGCCGGAGTATATGTACACTTCGTCAGAAACATTCCACTCATCGTAGTAATATTCATCATATATTATGGACTTGGAACCATCTTCAACATGACCAGATACTGGGCTGCGGTACTCGCCCTGTCGTTTTTCGAGGGAGCATACATAGCGGAAATAGTGAGAGCAGGTATAGAGTCCATAGAAAAAGGGCAGTGGGAGGCCGCCTTTTCCCTTGGTTTTACGAAATCACAATTGCTTCAATACATTGTGATGCCCCAAGCTATCAGGCGTGTTATCCCACCGCTTACAGGTCAATTCATAAGCCTCGTGAAGGATAGCTCTTTGGCATCAGTTATAGCACTTCAAGAGCTTACCATGCGAGGGCGCCAGGTTGCGAATATGACACTCTCCTCCTTCGAAAGTTATATCACCATAGCAGTATTGTACTTCACACTTACCACAATTCTTTCCTCGCTGGGAAGATTTTTTGAAAGGAAGTTAGCAATACCATAAATGTATGCTTTTGGGGCACCGATACTCCACCGATCTCGCCAAAATATGAGGGTATAACTCAACGAACATCGTCAAGATATACCTTCCGATAAAATGGTTGGCTCTATACAGTTCGGTGCCCCTGAATAATTTAAAATAAAATTCAAATATACTTTCCATTGGCTTAACATTTGCTCGTGATTTACAACGTATAATAGATATCGACATGAGGATAATGGGAATAGATCCTGGTTTTGGTAGAGTAGGATACGGCGTGATAGAGGTGATGGGGAACAAGATGGAAGCTGTGGATTATGGTTTGATAGAAACACCAGCTTCTTCGGATATACCCACTCGCTTGAACATGCTTTACGATTCTATAAAGAGATATATAAAGAAGATCGAACCCTCTGAGGTTGCGATTGAAACCATATACCTGACCAGAAATCAAAAGACGGCCGTGGAAGTAGCTCAGGCACGTGGGGTTATCTTACTTGCTGTACATCAATGTCATATCCCCATTTTCAATTACACACCACTTCAGGTCAAGGTTGCCGTTGCAAGCTATGGAAAGGCGAGTAAAGAACAGGTCCAGCGAATGGTTCAGATGCTGCTCGATCTACCCACTATCCCGAAGCCTGACGATGTTACCGATGCACTCGCCATCTCTATATGCCATTCCAATTCCAGGACACTAATTCACCACAAAGATACTAAAAACTAAAAGAGAAGTTGGTGAGTATGAAGAGAATCACCTTAAAAGATGTGGCAGAGAAACTGGGTATTCATATTCCTGAAGATATATCCGCAAGAATAGAGGAAGTGGTGATAGACTCGAAGGAGATCACCATTTTAACCATCTCCAAATTACCCCTTCCCAAAGATGTAGCGAGTGTCATTGAGACTGCCTTAACACAGTATTTCGGCGTGACCACAACGTTGAAACATATAAACGAAGACGATGGTTCTTTAGAAACGCATCTCAGAGAACAATGGGATATTTTGATGAAGAATATTTGCGAAGAGATCCCCTCTGCAACTACCATGTTAGCCGAAAAACCATTTCATCTTGAAAATGGAATGCTTATAGTATACGTGAAGAGCGAATTCGCACGAGATTATCTCATAAAAAGAGGCATGGTAGAGATCGTGGAGAAAAGGTTAAAGGACGAATTCTTTCTCGATAAACATGTCTCTCTCAAAATCGGCGATTCAACAGTAGCACCTCAACCACAACCTCAGCGACGCACCCATAAGAATATATCTTATACTCCTGTATCTCAAGATGATACCATCATAGAAACGATAATTGGTGGAAAAATAAGTGAAAGCGCCATTCCGATAGACGAAATACGAGAAGAAATGGAGACCGCGGTGATAAAAGGGGAGATATTCAATATCGAATCAAGGGGTAACGGGCAGAAACATCTCTTCATATATGTAACCGATAAGACCAATTCCATAAAGGTGAGGATAAACAGTGGTATGCTGGATAATACCTCATCCATACGAAAAGGTTCGTTCATCAAGGTACGTGGAAGGGTAAGAAAAGACAACTATTACGGAGAGCTATTCTTAGAAGCCCAAGATATAAACTCAATCCCGTATATGGGGAGAAAGGATACTGCAAAGGAGAAACGGGTGGAACTTCATCTTCATACGAAGATGAGCGCCCTCGATGGGATCATAGATATAGATGAACTCGTGAGAAGGTTGAAAGAATGGGGACATAAAGCCGTTGCTGTGACCGACCACGGGGTGGTTCAGGCGTTTCCAGAATTTTACAGGAAGTGTAAAGA
>WFSK01000216.1 GCA_015486095.1 Thermotogae bacterium | reverse complement strand
GAATAACAGGATGTTATGAATGTGGCGGCGTTTACGGAGGAACGCTCGCCACTGACCAGCGGAAAGTCGAGTGAACGAGTAATAAATGCCTGCACCATCCCTGAACAGATCACACATCATAATCCTGCAAAACCAGCCGAATCAAGCATAAGGTACACTCACACCTGCCTCAAGACAACGATAAGTTTGCTTCACAACCACTTACAACACTCGCACGTCAAAATATGCCTTCTACTTCACGGAGTTTTGGTGGTGTGCATCTTCGTCTTCGGTATATATTCAATTTGTATGCACTTTCAACAGCTTTAACCCCTTGCCAAATCCGAGCAATTTGCTGTATGAAATATTGGTTTCACTCCTTTTTATTATATAGCCATTCTTCAGTGGTACTTCGAGAAGAATACCTTGTATGCAAGATAGGTTTCATGGAGATCTGCTACAGATAACAATTCGAATGGTGAATGCATACCTATGATCCCTGGGCCGCAATCTACCACGTCTGCTCCTAATTGAGCAAAGTATTTTGCTACAGTTCCTCCGCCACCCTGATCGACCTTTCCCAATTCACCGGGTTGCCATATCACTCCTTCCGCATTCCAAAGTGCCCTCAGTTTACCAACTATCTCCGCATGTGCATCGTTCGCTGATGATTTTCCATAAGCACCCGTGTACTTCGTTAAAACAATGCCATAGCCGATCTTAGCGGCATTATTCAATTCATGAACATCCTTAAAAGTGGGGTTCAGGGCGACGTTTACATCAGCGGATAAGACTAAAGAGTTCGCTATAGCTTCATCTATTATACCTTCGACGTCGGTATATCCTATCTTTCTTAAAATGCGTCTTAGTGCGGATAGCCAAAAGTGTGCTTTTGCTCCTGTGTTGCCTTCACTTCCGATCTCTTCCTTATCAAGTAAGATGGCTATAGATGTTTTTGAGATATCAGTTGCATCTATCAATCCTCTCATAGCTGCATATCCACATACTCTATCATCATGTCCATATGCTCCTATGAGGGATTCATCGAAGCCAACGTATCTGGATTTGAACGCGGGTACGAGTTCTAATTCTGCACTGATCAGATCTTCTTCCACTATTCCATATTTTTTATTCAGAATACGTAAAATCTGGTATTTCACCTTATCTTTTACATCCTTTGGGATCACCTTCGCAGGGATCGTACCGATTATAACGTTTAGTTTTTCACCATCAAATACCTTGGATATCGGTTTTTCTTTGGAATCTTTATCTAAGTGAGGAAGAAGATCACTTATGACAAAAGCGGGTTCATCTTCTTCCTCTCCTATGGAGATCTCTAATTTTTCTCCATTCCCTTTTATTATTACACCATGTACGGCAAGAGGTATGTTCAGCCATTGATATTTCTTTATGCCACCGTAATAGTGTGTTTTCGCCAGAGCTATCTCGGTATCTTCTATGAAGGGCCTCGGCTTCAGATCTATTCTTGGCGAATCCAGGTGGGCAGCTATTAGGTTCATACCTTTATTTATATTATCTTTAAACCGAAAGAGTGCTATGGACTTGCCCTTGTTTTTAACATATATTTTTAAACCCGAAATGGATTTCATCTTTTTCCTCGTCTTGCCATTCAAAAATTCTTCGAGTTCAGTAAATCCGTTGTTCTTAGCGTGAAGTTCAACTTCGGTCACGGCAAGTCTCTCTGTTTTCGAGATGTTTATAAACCTTTTATAATCTTCTGCAAATGCCTTCATCTCCTCTTCTTTCTTTTGAAGCCAAACATTTTTTGGCCTGTAAATGAGTTCTTCTCTTTTAGACATCTTGGACATATGCTCTCTCCTCCCTTGTGTATAGGTTATGAACCACATACTTTTATACTTCTTTCGCGATTTTACGACCTTCTTCGATATTTACTCTCGATAATATAAATATACCTGTCAAAAAGAAGGCAATCAAAGCAAATATTCCTATTCTCGTTGAACCCGTTAATTGACTAAGTAAGGCGAATATGAACGGTCCGAATATGGCAGATAATTTGCTTGATATTCCATAAAAGCCAAAGAACTCAGCATCTTTTCTGAGAGGTATTAGCGTTGCAAACAGTGATCTGCTTAGTGCCTGGCTTCCTCCTTGCACCAAACCAACTAAGCCTGCAAGGATCCAGAAAGTAGTAGCAGTTTTCATAAAAAATCCCCAAAAGGCGATAAGTGCATAAACACTCAATGCCAAATATATACCGTTTCTAGTTCCTATCTTCTGCGCCAGCTTACCGAATAGAAGTGAACAAGGTATACCTATAAATTGAGTCATCAAAAGGGCTCCTAAGAGTGCTTCTTTCCCTATACCTATACTTCTACCGTATATCGTTGCCATCACTATTATCGTGCTTATACCATCGTTGTATATCCAGAACGCTATGAGAAACTTGAAGAGT
>WFSK01000215.1 GCA_015486095.1 Thermotogae bacterium | reverse complement strand
TGACGCAGGATGTCATCAACGGTAACAGGAAGGGTATTTTCATAACCCAGGACCACGTTACCGAGTGAATCGCCAACGAGTAATAAGTCGATTCCCGCTTCTTCAGCTATAGAGGCGCTGATATAATCATAAGCCGTTATCATCGAGAGCTTTTCGCCCTTCTTTTTCATATTCTTTATTTTGATGATGTCCATCATAACCTTTGAAAAACCTCCTATTTCACCTATGCGGTACTGTTGAATAAAGATTGCCCTTCAACTTGAGCATCTCTTTCTCTAACGATGTATCCAGGGCCTTGCCCAAGGAACCTTTGAGTGAATTATACACCATGTTCGTTAACTGTGAAAAATTGTCTCTCGCGGCATATTTCGAATACTCATCTATGAGCATCTCTCGAAACCACTTTTCTTCGTTCGTCTCTTTCAGGAGATCAGAACGCGGTATACTCTCTTCCATCTTTTTGAAGATCATTCCAACGAGTATGGCTACGAATTCTGCCGATGCTTCCTTTAACCGCTTATCCGTATCCTTTATTTCCGGAGTTCGGATCGAATGAACGATGTTGATGCCTTCCAACCTCATATCTCGCTCACATCACGATCAACTTGGCATGCAAGGCTCCTGCTTCCTTTATCGCTTCGAGGATCGCTATCATATCCTGAGGGGTAGCCCCAAGAGCAGAAAGAGCCCTTATGAGTTTTCCAACCGTGGCATTCCCAGAGAGATTTACTGTATCTTTCGTACTCTCCTCTGTAGGATTGGTAGTAATGGTCACGTTGAAATTCCCGTAAGATACTACGACATCGGATATCTTCACATTTCCACCCAGAACAACTGTGCCAGTCCTCTCGTTAACGATAACCTTTGCCGTCGTATCCGGCGATACTTCTATTTCCTCCAATATGGATAGAAACGACACGAGATCATCAGAAAAGACCTGTGGTATCTTCACGACTACAGATGCGGCATCTCGTGCTGAAGCAAGCGATATACCAAATCTCTCGTTTATGGCTTCCTTTACCCTTGCGGCTGTGGTAAAATCAGGGGAGTTCAGGGTGAGGGTCACCGTATTCGCATTGACTATCTGGGTTGGTATCTCACGTTCCACTATCGCCCCACCAGGTATAGTTCCTACAAGGGGATATCGTGATTGCTTGTTAACCGTGGCTTTTGTTTTTTCTCCTCCGAGAGATACGGCCCCTTGAGCTACTGCATAGACCTTATTGTCTGCCCCATACAAAGGGGTTTGAAGTAAAACACCACCTTGAAGGGATTTCGCGTCCCCTATCGAAGAAACCGTCACATCGAGTCTCATTCCTTCTTTATAAAAGGCGGGGATATCCGCTGTTACCGTGACTACCGCAGTATTTTTGGATTTCAATTGGGAAGAGGTTATGTTGGTTCCGAAGTGTTCCAGCATGTTCTTCAACATGGTCGAAGATAACGTTCCGCTATCTCCTGTCCCTTTCAATCCAACGACTATGCCCACACCGAACAGTTGATTGTCTCTGGCACCTCTAAAGGTTGCTATGTCCTTAATTCTCACCAATGGAGTTGCCAGTATCGTAAAAGATATCAACATCAACGTCAATAAAATAAGATACCTTTTCACTCACATCACCTCATCTCATATTTAGAAGAATAGAATGCTCGCCAGAAACGATAGGATCTTCTCAAACCAGTTTTCGTCTTCTGGTGTCTTGGCGAATACAATCTCTTTATCGTAATATATCTGAGCATTCGCAAGTTTCACCGACTCAACGGTGTTATCCGGGGATATATCTTCTGGCCTAACTATACCCTCCACCCTTATCTCTTCCATCTTAGAATTGACCTTTATCCTCTTCTCCCCTTCCACATAGTAATTTCCATTCGGAAGTATCTCCTTTATCACCACAGTTACATTCGCCACTACCTTGGATTGATTGGAATCCTTGTTGCTTTTGGAGTAAGAGCTTGAAGCACTGAGAGGGAGAAACTTGCTCAGATTCCAATTTCCCACCTGTGTTATTGAAGTTGTCATCTTAGCAGATTTAGAGCCGCTATCTGCCTCTTTGTTCGATGTTAGAGAAGATTCGTAAACCACAACCGTTATCAGGTCCCCTACTCTTCTTCCAACTCGATCTGAAAACAGATGTTTTAAGCCTTCTTCAGGAGTATTCCACAGAGAGGTGGCAAAGCAAAACTCCGAAAATATTATGAAGATGAAAACGATTGTTATCGATATGAAACTATTTCTCCTCATCTCACATCACCGGCACCACAGCAATGCCCTTATCTTCCACGATCGCACTTATTATCTTTCCGGATTCCAGGTTCTTCAACTTCACAACATCTCCTTTCCCACCAGAAGTCAAGGCCCGAGCTATAACACTTATCTCCATATCTTCCGATTTAACGTAAACCAGAACGTTATCTCCGATCTTGATCAACGGAGGCATCATTAAATATCTTCTGTATATCGGTTCCCCTTTCCTAATATACTGACGTGCCATTTTTCCGATCACCATAGAAAGATCTCTTATACCTTCTCTCATGGTGGTGCTGTTTATCTCCACTTTTCTTAACTCCACATCCCCATCTTCGATGATCTTGTTGAAGGGTATATCTTTTTTGGCCACGATCATCCTGGCATATCTCTTTATACTGAACATAAAGTTGAGGGATCTCTTGAATCTACCATCTTCGTAGAGATACACGTGCGCACTCGCACTGAAGAAAGAATACGAATAATTACACTTGCCGATACTGTAATTCGAAGGGATTTGTGTCTTGAGAACAACCTTGTTGATCAACTGGATGGATACTTCCTCATCTTCTCCTAGGACATTGGAAAGAATATGGGTTCTAACCATATCGTATATTTCTTCTATCTTTTTATTCGTTGCTGAATGTATTGCTGCTGTGGGAGTTGATATTCTGAAAGAGGCTGTTATTTGCCTTACATGCGAACCCTTTAACAGCTTAAATACCGCGAGTATCGTATCCGTTGAGCGCTTGCTTATAGAATTCAAAGAATAGGAGTAATTCATTGCCTCAATAGAAGTTGCAGATGTCCAGAGCAATTCAACATCTTTGGCTCCTACTCGTTCCCTTATCTCCTCTTCCATCTTATCTTCATCTATATTTGTAGTAGCCCTTGTTATCTCCACACTTGTTGGAGAAGGTGAAAGATAGAAAGGTGATTTCAAGTAAAAGGTCAACCATTTTTTGATCTCACTGGCAGAAAGACGGATCTTCCCGCCTATGTAAGGGGTGTAGCATATCTTAACACTCGTAGCCCCTGTCAGATCTATCGTTGACCTTTTGTCTAACACATCGTATAGGGTAACGATATCGTTACCCACGGCTACCTTCTTCTTTAGATATACTACGGGAGGAGAAGCTATCGCCAATATATTTATCGTTATGAATAGCAGGCATACCGCGAGTAGAAATCTATTCATGACCTCAGATCATCGAGTTTATCGCTTCAATCCAGCAGCAGTCCTTAACATATCATCTGCAGTTTGAATGGTGCGTGAATTCATCTCATAAGCCCTCTGGCAGGCGATCATATTCACCATCTCGTTCACTACATCTACATTGGATTTCTCAAGATAACCTTGCTGAATAGCACCGAAACCATCCTGTCCCGGTGTTCCTTCCGTTGGATCTCCCGATGCCGCGGTCGCTAAGAAGAGATTTTTACCCATAGCCTCTAAGCCCTGAGGGTTTATGAACTTCACTAAGGTTATATTTCCAATGGTGTTTATTTCACCTGTGGTCAATTTAACACTCACAGTTCCATCATCTGCAACCATGAGATCGGTTGCATCAGCAGGGATAGTTATAGAAGGAACGAGTAAATAGCCATCGGAGGTTACTATTCTACCTTCTGCATCGCGTTTGAACGCTCCATCTCTGGTGTATGCTATTCTACCATCTTGAAGTTGGACTTGAAAGAAACCATCCCCAGTTATGGCAAGATCCAGTGCATTTCCAGTCTTCTGTAGATTACCAAGTGTGAATATGCGTTCCGTTGCAGCGGGGCGCACTCCGTGACCCACGAATAAACCTGTGGGAAGCTGCGAACCCTGCGCTACTGGGGTTCCGGCGTGCTTGATGTTGGTGTAAACCAGATCTTCGAAATCTGCTCTAACCTTTTTGTATCCATTGGTACTGACATTAGCGAGGTTATTTGCCAGTATATCCAATCTTAACTGTTGAGCACCCATACCAGTCGCTGCGGACCAAAGTGATATCGTCAACGTCATCCACCTCCTAAAATTGCCTCATTTCTTTTAAGACGTTCTTCTGATAGATTACCAGATAGGATAAGAATTTTCCTCTAGTGTACCATCGGGATTTATGGCGTAAAGGTAGTGCCCCCACGACCCCACGTATATCGTGCCATCCGCACCTATCGCAGGGCTGGAAAACACGTAGTAGCCTGTCTCGTATTTCCATTTGAGCGTGCCAGGTGACAATGTAGAATATGTAGGATGCGGCTGTATAATAAAAAACGTTGATGGAGTGATTGAAGAAGGATAAAAAAAATCACTCCTTCCAAAAAGATAGAAAGGAGTAATCATATGTCAAATTCCATTTTAGCAAAGTTGCTCGGAATTGACAAGGGGTTCAAGTTGAATGAGAGGAAAGATCTGGAAGAGGAAGGTAAGGTGTATTTTGAGGTGAATTACACGGAAAAGGTTGGTATACCGAGATGCCCATACAGTTGTGAAGGCTGTGAAGACAGGTATCAGGCAGTCCGTAATGGGAAAGGGAAGGAAAAATGTGTTAGGGCAGGGGAAGTAGGGACAAAAGAGGTATATCTCTTGTATCGTCCTCAAAGATATCTGTGCAAGAAGGCAAAAAAGACATATACAGATGGGAGGATAAACCAGAAGTGGAAAAGGGTAACGAGAGCAGAGATGAAGAAGATCGTCGAAGATATTGGAACCACGAGCATATCCAGGGTGGCCAGGACACACGAAGTGAGCGTTAATACGGTAAACGATCTGTTAGACACGATAGAGATAGATGTGAATTGGTCGAGATTCGAAAAGATGAAGGATATAAAGTTAGGGATGGATGAACATTCATTCAGAGGATTTAAGATGGTAACAACGATAGTCGAATTGAACACATCCACACCGATAGCAATATTGAAATCGGATAAGAAAGAAGTTGTGAAGAGATATTTGAGGGGTATACCGAATGAGATAAAGGGGAAGATATCAGAGATGGCAATAGACATGAGAGAATCCTTCAAGAATGCGATAAAAGAAGAACTTTCAGGAGTGAAGATAGTGGCAGATCATTTTCACGTGATAGCCCTTGCACAGAAGAAGTTAAGGGAGATGGCAAGGGTAGAGGAAGAAATAGCGAATGAAGAGAGGGTAAAGAAGATAAGGATACCGGTGAGATTACTCTTCCTGAATGGAGATAAATTGGTTAAGAGTAAGAAGAAGATGAGGAAATTGAAAGCGATATTGAAAAGATATCCCTGTTTAAGGGAATATTATGGATATCTCCTCATGCTCAAGTGGATGTACAGAGCACAAACGAGAAAAGAAGGGAAGAGAAGGCTGGATATCCTGATAGGTAAGATGTCAGCCAGCGAAGATCTGGATGTACAAAGATGGGTGAGAACATATATCAAATGGAGGGAAATGATACTCCAGTATTTCGTGAACAGGACGACGACAGCAAAGGTAGAAGGTCATCACACGCGTATCAAGTTGATAAAGAGGATGAGTTTTGGATTCAAGAGAGTCGAAAGGTATATCAAGAAGATCTTGTTAGGGGTGATGCCGAAGGAGTTCATAAGATTACCGGATTTCATCGGTGAAGGGGCGATGTATTGTGATCGTAATGGATTAGCCTTTATAACTTGAGATCATTCGGATTGAAAGGCAGGTGATTCCATCGTCATTACAAGATTTATCTGATTTTCATCAACACAGTTTGACATAGAGCCTAGGATGCTTGACAAAGCATCCAGAGAGTGCTAATATCAAGATGAGTATTGTAACGATCATAGAAATTAACTCATTTTTCATATGAAACACTTCCAATTTGTAAAAATTTGGAGGGTCTCAGTGGTTGAGACCCTCTCATTTACATTTATTCCCTTCCGGTATGCCTTACATCGTGATGGAACATAGGCCAGGGAGTATCAGCAAGACCACCGCTGTTTCCACTTATCGCGTAAAGACAGTGACCCCATGATCCCACGTATATCGTTCCATCAGAGCCTATCGCAGGACTGGAATCTACCCAGTTACCTGTCATATATTTCCACTTGAGCGTACCATCGGGATTTATGGCGTAGAGATAGCGATCCCATGATCCCACGTATATTGTTCCATCAGAGCCTATCGCAGGACTAGAATAATGTATGCTACTCCCGGTTTCATACTTCCACTTGAGCGTTCCATCAGGGTTTATGGCATAAAGATAGTGATCTTCTGATCCAACATATATGGTTCCATCCAGACCTATCGCAGGACTGTCCCTCACACTGCTTCCTGTTCCATACCTCCACTTGAGTGTACCATTGGGGTTTATGGCGTAAAGAT
>WFSK01000214.1 GCA_015486095.1 Thermotogae bacterium | reverse complement strand
GATGAAATGTCAGATGTAAATCCGATCCAACCGCCTTGGAACACCGAATCAAAGATTTGCGACATTAAAAAGGTACCTTTGCTTAAAGTTCATAATCTATCTACATCCACCAGTTCCAGGGTCGACCGGATCTCATTGAGTCAAAAATTCTAAGGTACGCCTCGCGATCTTCTCTTTGTACAGTATAGAAGACAAATGTCCGGATAATAACCAGTGTATCTCAGGCCTTCCGAGCTCTTCCCATAATTCTATCGCAGCCCTTCGAGGGATGAACATATCGAAGATTGCGTTGAACATCAAGAGGGGTCTGCCTTTAAGAAAATGAGCATACGTCAGTGGATCGTAGGTAAAACATTCCTGTTCCTTTTCCACTTTATATATGTCTTTCAAGTCTTTCAATCCATTTAGATATCTCCTAAATGCCTTATGGATCTCATGGCATCTTTTAGCCGTACATCCGCTTTCGGCAGATTCATATTTTATCCTCAGAACTTTTGTGGCAACGCTCTTCCAGGTGATGTACTCGAAATTCCCTCCTGTAACCACGAGTATTCCTTTCTCGATCTCCCTTTCCATCACCATTGCCATAATACTTATCATGCCTCCGAAACTTATCCCCATTATACTGAAGTGTTTTAATCCCTTATCCTTTAACACCCTTATCAGAGCCCCTACATCCGTAGCACCGTGCATGAATCTTGATCTCAACGCCGCGTTATCTGTATCCATTATCATGTCTCCACTTTTATGGCCCTTTGGTGTCCTCTCATAATGATAGGGTAGGATCAACATCGCAGTGGCTATATCGTTGGAGGCAAAGTAGTATGGAAAATGATAGAGGTGATCCAACTTCCTTCCCCCTGTTCCATGCAACAATATCAACGTGCGAGATACATCCTTCTTCTTCGGGAGGAAGAGATGTGCATATGCCTTTTTTACCTCTTCGTATTCGGTTGGATATGGACTGTCGAAGGTCAGGAGATGGTGTTGGATACCATTCTTCTCCTCGATGAATTTCATCTCAGCGTTTTCCATTCCTTTCGATATTTCTTGCATTTCTGTACCCCCTCATATAGTTTCTGTTAAAATATTATATAATATGTTCACCTATTCGCTCATTTACTTATTTTACCCAATTGTTATGCGATCATGATTTTGATTTCGTGTATAATCGATTAAAGAGGTGAAAGGCATGAAAACACATAAATTGGAACGCATCGAGGCGAGTATAAAGAGAATAATTGCCGAAGTCTTGAACAGGGAGATGAAGGATCCGAGACTTACCATGACGAGTGTAACGCGGGTTGAACTCTCGAGAGATAAGAAGTACGCAAAGATATACGTGAGTTTTTTAGCGGATGAAGAAAAGAAGGATGAATTAATGGCCCTTTTGAATGAACATGCGAATGGCTTTATCAGGACATATCTCAGTCAACACCTTCATCTGTACACCACCCCTGAGTTGAAATTCGTATTCGATAAAGGTATAGAAGCGAGCATAAGGATGCAGAAGATTCTATCCGAAATAGAGGAAAAAGATGCAGGGAATACTTCTAATAGATAAGAGCGTTAACAGAACCTCCTATAATGTGGTAGAAGAGATAAAAGATATATTGAGGTTGAAGAAAGTAGGACATGCGGGTACCTTAGACCCTTTTGCCAGTGGACTATTGGTCGTTGGAATAGGAAAAGGGACGAAGATACTCGAGTATCTGTCAGATGGGTGGAAGGAGTATTACTTTACTGCGAAGTTAGGCATAGTAACGGATACGTTCGATATAACGGGAAAGATAATGGAGGAACACGAAGTTAGGGTTCGCGAAGATGATATAAAGAACGTCTTGGATTCGATGTTGGGAAGACAAAAGCAGGTTCCTCCCGCATATTCTGCTAAGAAATATCGGGGAAGACGACTGTATGAATTGGCTCGAGAAGGAAAGATAATATCACTCCCTCCACGTGAGGTGGAAATAAAAGAACTTCATCCCATTTATTTCTACAAGAGAAGACACTTACTATCTATGAGGGCCGTGGTCTCAAAGGGTACGTACATTCGCTCTCTGTGTGCGGATATAGGATACAAGTTGGGCTGCGGAGCGACCACCGTGGGTTTAAGGAGAACGAGAAATGGCAGATTCGATGTAAAGAATGCGATAAAGGATACCACCCTTGACAGAGAAAAAATATTGAAGAATATCAAGAGTATAGATGAATGTCTATCTTTTCCAGGTATTGTAGTCAGCGAAGAGGCTGCGAGAAGGAATGCAAATGGTATGCAAGTCTATTGCCCGGATGTGGTAAAGGTTAAAGGATACTTCGATAAGGATGATCTTATCAGTATATGGAGTGTAAAGGGTTCTTTGATCGCGATAGCGATCGCAGAGCGCTCTTCTAAGTTCATACTTCGTTTGATCGAGATGGGACGAAGAGATAGGGTGGCAAAATTGAAAAAGGTGCTCTTGACAGGAGGTAGAAAATGATCAGGAATTTTGAAGAATTGGCATCTATTACACGTTCCTTAGGCAAAGTAACCTTAAGCCTCGTCGGTGCGGAGGACATCGAAGCCATAAAGGCAGTGAAGAATGCAAAAGACAATGGAATCGTGGAGGCCTATCTCGTAGGGGAGATGAAGGTCATAGAGGAAAATCTGAAGACCTTGAACATTTCTTCCTCTGAGTTCAAATGTGTCGATGCGGCCACACAAGAAGAGGCTTCTGAGATCGGTGTGAGGTTGGTTTCTGAAGGAAAGGCACATATGATAATGAAAGGGTTGGTTAAGACATCTATTCTATTAAAAGAGGTATTGAACGAAGAATATGGTTTGAGAACAGGGAGAATACTCAGCCACGTCGTGGCACTTCAGGTGCCCTCTATGGATAGACTATTACTCCTCACGGATGGAGGAATGATAATCAAACCAACCTTAGAACAGAAAGTGGAGATCATCAACAACGCAGTAGAAGTCGCACGTAGATTAGGGATAGACGAGCCGAAAGTGGCCTGTTTAGCCGCGGTAGAGGTGGTGAATCCCGCTATGGAGGATACGATCGATTGTGCCATATTATCGAAGATGAACGCAAGAGGACAAATAAAAGATTGTATAGTAGATGGTCCATTGGCACTCGATAATGCCTTGAGTGAGAGGGCAGCACGAATAAAAGGGATAAATAGCCTTGTTGCTGGAAAAGCAGACATCCTCGTGGTCCCGGATATAACCTCTGGAAATCTACTCGGAAAATCTGCCGTGTATCTTGCCGGTGGTGTAATAGCAGGAATAGTCGTTGGTGCAAGAGCTCCTATAGTCATCGTATCACGAGCGGATACCGCGAAATCCAAGTTTTACTCTTTATGCCTTGGCGCGATGTTCGCACACAGGAGAGGGAATAACGATGAGTAAGAAGTTGACTGTGGTTGCGATAGGAG